>JAPLOT010000052.1 GCA_026400595.1 Alphaproteobacteria bacterium
GGTGCGCGGTCCAGCGGATGCGCATGGCGTAGTTGCCGCGCAGGCCCTGATGCGAAATGGATTCGGAAATGAAGTTCAGCAGCGGCAGAACGATGAGCACCACCGCGCCCATCACGATGAGCTTGGTGCCATGGTCCTGCCAGAAGGTTTCGCGGTTGGCTGCGGTGAGAAAGTCGACGAGGTCGCCCAGGAAGGCGAAGAGATAGACTTCCAGAAAGGCGATGGCGGCCGAAAACAGCATCGACACGACAAGCAGCGGCCAGAACGGCTTGGTATAGTGCCAGGCAAAGGCGAAGAGGCCCGGCGGCGGCATCTGCGGCCGGTCAGGCGGAAAGGGGTCAACCCGGCTTTCAAGCCAGTGGAAGAAGCGGTTGAACACGGATAACTCCAGGCACCGCCGTCGGTGCCGAATTCGATACGGATTGAGGGCCTTATAGACCCGCGAATCGGGGCCGCAAAGTGGCCGAAGAACATTGGATTACAGTGATTCCGGCACGGCAAGTCCCCGGAAAATGCATGAGGCTCTGCATGCCTGCATGCTAGGTACCGGTCATGCCGTCCGCCTCGCGTCTTATACCATTGATCATCGCCTCGGCCCTGTTCATGGAGAACATGGACCAGACGATCATCGCCACGTCGCTGCCGGCGATCGCTGCCGATCTCGGCACCAGCCCCATCGTGCTGAAGCTGGCCTTCACAACCTATCTGCTGAGTCTCACGGTCTTCATCCCGATCAGCGGCTGGCTGGCCGACCGATTCGGCGCGCGGCACGTGTTCCGGGTGGCCATTGCCGTCTTCACGCTCGGGTCGGTGGCCTGCGGCCTGTCCTCGTCGCTGGGCGAACTGGTGGCGGCGCGCGCCCTGCAGGGCCTGGGCGGCGCCATGATGGTGCCGGTCGGGCGAATCATCCTGCTCCGGGCCATTCCCAAGGCCGAGCTGGTCGATGCGCTGGCCTGGCTCACCATCCCGGCGCTGCTGGGACCGCTGCTCGGGCCGCCGGTTGGCGGCTTCATCACCGACAGCTTCGGCTGGCGATGGATCTTCTGGATGAACGTGCCCTTCGGTATTGCCGCGATCCTGCTCGCCACCTGGCTCATGCCGGAAACCGGAGTCGACCACGTGCCGCCGCTCGACGTCAGAGGCTTCCTCCTGTCAGGGCTCGGCCTGTCCTCCCTGATCTTCGGCCTCACCGTGCTGGGCCGCGACCTGCTGCCGGCCTATGCGCCGCCGCTGCTCATGGGCTTCGGCCTGGTGATGCTGGTCCTCTACTATCTGCACGCCCGGCGCATCGCAGCGCCGATCCTCGATTTCCGCCTTCTGCGCATCCCCACATTCCGGGCGGGCGTCCTGGGCGGCAGCCTGTTCCGCATCGGGGTCGGCGCGGTTCCCTTCCTTCTGCCGCTGATGTTCCAGCTGGGCTATGGCCTCAGCGCCTTCGAGTCGGGCATGATCACCTGCGCCGCCGCGGCCGGCGCCATCTCGATGAAATTCGGCGCGGCCCGGCTGATCCGGCGCTTCGGCTTCCGCCGCCTGCTCCTGGTGAACGGCGCGCTGGCGTCCGTTTCGATCGCCGTCATGGGGCTCTTGACCGGCACCACGCCCTATCTGCTGATGGTGGCCTTGCTCTTCATCGGCGGCTTCCTGCGCTCGCTGCAGTTCACGGCGATGAACGCCATGTCCTATTCCGACGTCGACAATGACGGCATGAGCTATGCCACCACCTTCTATACCGTTTCGCAGCAGATCTCGCTGTCGGCCGGCGTGGTGCTGGGCGCCTTCGTGCTGGAGGCCGCACAATGGTGGCGGAGCGAGGCCAGCCTGCAGCCGGCGGATTTCACCATCGCCTTCTTCGTGGTGGCGGTGGCATCGCTCACGGCCCTGTTCAACTTCCGCAGTCTTGCAGCCGACGCGGGCGCGAGCGTCTCGGGCCAGCGGTCACGGCCGCTGCACGAATGAATCGATCACCCGCTTCTCGCCGGCCTTGTCGAAGTCGATGGTCAGCTTGTTGCCGTCGACGCTGGTGATCACGCCGTAACCGAACTTCTGGTGAAAGACGCGCTCGCCCTTGTCAAAGCCGCCGCCTTCGGTTTCGCGCGCGACCATCTCGCCTTCGATGAAGCGGGGCGTCGCGCGTGCGCTGTCGCCCTTGGCCCAGCGCTCCTGGGCGCGTTGCCAGCCAGGCGTGGCCTAGGTGTTGGTGAAGCTCTGCTCCTCGAAGCGGCTCTTGCCGTAGGACCCAAGGCCGTAGCCGCCATAGCTGGTGGACATGGGCGCCACCTCGACATGGGACTCGGGCAACTCGTCGATGAAGCGCGAGGGCAGGGCCGATTGCCAGAGATTGTGGACCCGGCGGTTCTGCGCGAAGGAAATGAAGGCCCGGCGCTTGGCCCGGGTGATGCCGACATAGGCAAGGCGGCGCTCCTCTTCGAGGCCGGCGCGTCCCTTCTCGTCGAGCGCGCGCTGATGCGGGAAGAGGCCTTCCTCCCATCCGGGCAGGAAGACCGTGCCGAACTCCAGCCCCTTGGCCGCGTGCAGCGTCATGATGTTGACCTTGTCGTCGTCGGGCGACTGTTCCACGTCCATGACCAGCGAGATATGCTCGAGGAAGCCCAGCAGGTTCTCGAATTCGCCCATGGAGCGCACGAGTTCCTTGAGGTTCTCGAGTCGGCCCTCGGCTTCCGGGCTCTTGTCGTTCTGCCACATGGCCGTGTAGCCGGACTCGTCCAGAACGATTTCAGCGAGTTCCGTGTGCGGCAACCCATCCATCGACTGTCGCCAGCGCGAGAAACTGTCCATCAGCGCGCGCAGCGCGGCGCGGGTCTTGTTGGGCAGCTCGTCGGTGAGGCTCAGGGCTTCCGCCGCGCGATACAGCGAGATGCCCTGTGAACGGGCATGCCCATGCATGCGCTTGACCGAGGTGTCGCCGATGCCGCGCTTGGGCGTATTGATGATGCGCTCGAAGGCGAGATCATTGTCCGGCGATGCGATGATCTTGAGATAGGCCAGCGCGTCGCGGATTTCGGCGCGCTCGTAGAAGCGCGGGCCGCCGACCACGCGATAGGGCACCCCCAGCGTGATGAAGCGGTCCTCGAAACTCCGCATCTGGAAGGAGGCCCGCACCAGGATCGCCATGTCGTTGAGGCGATCGCCCTTACGCTGGAAGCTCTCGATGTCGTCGCCGATGGTCCGGGCTTCCTCATCGCCGTCCCAGTGCGACCGCACCGTCACCGGTTCGCTCTCCTCACGGTCGGTGCGCAGAGTCTTGCCCAGCCGGCTCTCGTTCTTGGCGATGAGGCCCGAGGCGGCGCCGAGAATGTCCGGCGTGGAGCGGTAATTGCGCTCGAGGCGGATCACCTTGGCGCCGGGAAAGTCCTTCTCGAAGCGCAGGATGTTGTCCACCTCGGCGCCGCGCCAGCCATAGATCGACTGATCGTCGTCGCCCACGCAGCAGATGTTGCGATGGCCCTGGGCCAGCAAGCGCAGCCAGAGATACTGCGCCACGTTCGTGTCCTGGTATTTGTCCACCAGCATGTACTTGAAGCGGCGCTGATACTCCTTCAGCACGTCCGGGTGTTCCTGGAAGATGCGCAGCACTTCCAGCAGCAGGTCGCCGAAGTCGGCGGCGTTCACCACCTTCAGCCGCTGCTGGTACTCGGCATAGAGCTTGCCGCCCAGGCCGTTGGCGAAGCCATGGGCCTCGCCTGCCGGAATCTTCTCGGGCGTCAGGCCGCGGTTCTTCCAGCCGTCGATGAGGCTGGCGAGCTGGCGCGCGGGCCAGCGCTTCTCGTCGATGTCGTGGGCTTCCAGCAACTGCTTGAGCAGCCGGATCTGGTCGTCGGTGTCGAGGATCGAGAAGCCGGAGCGAAGCCCGGCAAGCTCGGCATGGTTGCGCAGGATCTTCACCCCGATCGCATGGAACGTGCCAAGCCAGGTCATGCCCTCGACCACGCCGCCGATCAGCGCGCCGATCCGGTCCTTCATCTCGCGGGCGGCCTTGTTGGTAAAGGTCACCGCCAGGATCTGGCCGGGCCAGGCCTTTCCGGTCGCCAGGATATGGGCAAGCCGTGTGGTCAGCACCCGTGTCTTGCCCGTTCCGGCGCCGGCCAGGACGAGGAGGGGGCCATCGGTGGTTTCCACCGCGGCCCGTTGCTCCGCATTGAGTCCCTTGAGATAGGCGGGCTCGCCCTGCGCCAGCGCGCGCGCCGACAGGCTGCCGGGTTTCACCGGCCGCGGCGCGTCGTCGTCGAAATCATCCAGATCGATGGGCTTGATGGTCATCCGGGGGCGAATCCTCCGGCCCTGTATAGCAACCGGGGGAACGGATTGCGAACCGTGTGGGGGCCGCGAGGACTCTTTCCCGGATCTCGCCCTGCCTCAGGCGGCGAGCCTCGGCTTCACGTCGCGGACCGCCTTCTGGAGCTTCCGCCAGGTTTCGGCGGTTTCCGTGTCACCGGACTTCTCGCACAGGGCGGCATGCAGGGCCGCCTCCGATTCGGCGCGTTTTCCATGAACGAAAACAAGCGCTTCCGCGAACAGGTTGAAACCTTGGTTCATCATTTTCGCCTCCTTCGTTGATTGACTGATCAATGTTGGAGGTGAATTGCGCCCTCAATGTTGCGCGCTCATGACAATTCTGGGCAACCTGCCTCAGTTGCGCGGTTGAGCCTGATCAAGCTGCGCGACCCAGGGATACTTCTTCGCCTCTTCGCTGGTGTAGCCAAGATTGCGCACCGTGGGGCTCGGCCCCATGCCGGTCCCGACCTCGTATTCGGTCCCGAGCACCCGGTCGAGCACGTCCGTGACGATTCCGTAGTTGCCGTTTTCCGAATGGAAGTGATGGAGTGCGTGGTGGCGCCGCATGTGCTGCATGATTCGCGACTCGAACTTCACCGGCAGATGGGCGGCGCAGTGGAAGAACTCGTAGATCAACAGCGCAATGAAGCCGCCGCACACGGTCGCGGCGGCACCCGGCCAGCCGAAGGCCAGATAGCCCAGGGGCAGGGTGGGGGCCAGCACGGCCGGAATGGTTGTGAAGGGCGCTCCGAACAGTACGGAGAGGTCGTTCGGATTCATGTGGTG
This sequence comes from Alphaproteobacteria bacterium, assembly GCA_026400595.1. Classification (GTDB taxonomy): domain Bacteria; phylum Pseudomonadota; class Alphaproteobacteria; order Rhizobiales; family Aestuariivirgaceae; genus Aestuariivirga. The sequence continues at coordinate 5,080 of JAPLOT010000052.1, forward strand.
ATCGTAGTGGATGCGCCGCCACAAGCCGGCCGTCCAGGGCATGCGGTAAAGTGTGCGGCTATGCAGGACGAAACGGTGCAGCACGAACTCGACAGCCGGATAGACCAGCGCCACCAGGGCGAAGGAGCCGAGAAGCTGCCACCAGCTCTGCATGAGATAGAGGCTCAGCGCACCGGTCGCCAGGACGATCGCGACATAGATCATGACGACATAGTGGCTGGCGTAGGAAGAGAAGAACTCCGCCTTGGTCATCGTCCGCTTCGGATCGATGGACTGGGACCACTGATTATCGCTCTGCAACAGGTTCATGTCTCGCCTTGTGGGTCAAAATACTTCGCCGGCGCCAGCTCCATTCCCCGAGTGGTTTCTACCAATCGGCCGGGCCGTGCACAAGCATGGCTCAGGCTTTCCGCGGGATGCCGATCCGATGGCCAACCTGAGGTGGAACCGGCAGCGCCTTGTGGGCCTGGTACATGTGATCAATCTTCTCATATACGTCAGGCGGGAATGGGGCGGATTTCTTCGCGGCCATGTCGACATGCATGACGATCAGCTCCGTCACGCAGGACAGCCAGCCTTCTTCGGCATGGAACATCTGCTGCACGTAATGCACGCGCTTGGAATCGCGGTCGAGAAACTGGGTCTCGATTCGCACGGAATCGCCGGCATGGAGTTCGCGCACATAGGTGTTGTGGCTTTCCAGCGTGAAGAACGAGGCATTGCGCTCTTTCACATAGTCCGGGCCGAGGCCCACGGCCGCGAAAGCCTCGTCGCCCGCCCGGTCGAACAGCACATTGTAATAGGCCATGTTGAAATGGCCGTTATAGTCGGTCCATTGGTCCTCGACCTTCTGGATTCGGCCCACGAAGGGAGCGGGATAGGCCATCGCAAATTCTCCGGATTCTGCTAGTTTCGGGGCATGGATACACGAAGCGCCAAGAACAGCACAATGCAGGCCGTTGCCGAGGTGCGCGAGGTCCTGGGCGACCGCCTGTCAACCGCCGCCGCCGTGCGGGAGCAGCACGGCAAGGACCAGACCTGGAATCCGGGTGCGCCGCCCGACGCGGTGGCCTTCGTGCAGAATACCGGCGAGGTCCAGAGGATCGTTGCCATCTGCGGCAAATACGACACACCCGTGATTGCCTATGGCACCGGCACCTCGCTGGAGGGGCATTTCACCGCACCCTTCGGCGGGATTTCCATCGACCTGTCCGGCATGAACCGCATTCTGGAGGTGAATGCCGCCGATCTCGACTGCCGGGTCGAGGCTGGAGTCACCCGCAAGCAGCTCAATGTCCATCTTCGGGACCAGGGGCTCTTCTTCCCCGTCGATCCCGGCGCCGACGCCAGTCTTGGCGGCATGACGGCCACCCGGGCCTCCGGAACCAATGCTGTGCGCTACGGCACCATGCGCGAGAACGTGCTGAACGTGACGGCGGTGATGGCCAATGGCGAAATCATCCGCACCGGATCGCGCGCCAAGAAGTCCTCGGCGGGCTACGACCTCACCCGCCTGCTGGTGGGCAGTGAAGGAACGCTTGGCGTCATCACCGAAGTGGCGCTCAGACTCTACGGTATTCCGGAATCGATTGTCGCGGCCGTTTGCCCATTTCCCAGCGTCGAAGCCTGCTGCAACGCCACCATCACGGCCATCCAGATGGGACTGCCGGTGGCGCGCATCGAACTGGTCGACGCGGAGCATGTGAAGGCCTTCAACGCCTACTCGCATCTCGATCTGGCCGTCTCCCCCACGCTCTTCCTCGAGTTCCACGGGACCGTTGCCTCGGCCCGGGAGCAGGCCGAGACCTTCGCGGCAATTGCCGAAGACCTCGGCGGCGGGCCCTATCGCTGGGCCGAGAAGGAAGAAGACCGTCAGAAGCTCTGGCAGGCACGGCACGATGCCTTCTGGGCCACCAGGTCGCTGATGCCGGGCAAGGATGCCTTTGCCACCGACGTCTGCGTGCCCATCTCGCGGCTTGCCGAATGCGTGACCGACACCCAGGCCGATCTCGCGGCGCATGGCCTCTATGGCCCGATCGTGGGTCACGTGGGCGACGGCAACTTCCATGTGGTGCTCTATTGCAACCGGTCGGATCCGGACGAGGTGGCGCGGGTCAAGGGTGTCTACGGGCGGCTGATCGACCGGGCCATCGCCATGGGCGGCACCTGCACCGGCGAACACGGCATCGGTTCGGGCAAGGTGGCCTATCTCGAGCGCGAACATGGTCCGGCCCTTGCCTTCATGCGCGACATCAAGCGGGCCCTCGACCCCAAGAACATCATGAACCCCGGCAAGAACGCCGCCTTTTGATTGACGCAATGGAACTGCAACTGACAGGGCCATGAAGGTGTGGAAATCCCCCGTCCTCTATTTCGGCATTTTCCTGGTGCTTGCCATCGTTGGCTTGCTGGCCGCGCCCTTCGTCATCGACTGGAATTCCTATCGCGCCGACATTGAGAGCAATGGCCGCAAACTGACCGGCCGCGCCGTCACCGTCGATGGCAATGTCTCGGCCCGGCTCTTCCCTTGGCCGCGGCTGACGGTGGAGGGCCTTCGCATCGCCAATCCCGCCGGCATGGAGAATGCCGAGTTCGCCACCGTCGACCGCGCGGTGATCCGCATGTCGCTGGCGGGGCTGATGAGCGGCAACATCGAAGTCCAATCCATCGAGGTCGAACGGCCGGTGATCACGCTGGAGCGGCGCGACGGGGGTGACGGCAACTGGGTCTTCGCGCCGTCGGAAAGGGTCGTGCACAGCGACATGCTGCGCAAGGTCCGGCTCGACCGGATCACCGTGACGGACGGCACGCTGCGGTTCGTCGACCGCCGCCGCGGCGAGACTTACGAACTGACGGATGTGAATGCGGCACTTTCGGCATCGGGCATTGCCGGACCCTGGCGGCTGCACGCGCTCGATGGCCGCAAGAGTGTCGCCCGCTATGGGGACAGGGACTTCGACCTGTCGCTCACGACCGCTGCATGGATCGAAGGCGAGCCGCTGCGCCTGGGCCTGCGCGTCTCGCCTGCCGATGCCGCGGGTCCGATCTTCTCCTTTGACGGCCGCATGCTGGCAGGCAAGGCCGAAGGCGAGGTGCGTGTGGCACCCGCCGAAACGCCCGAAGGCAAGACCAATTCGGAAGGTCAGCTCCGCCCTCTGGTGTTTACATCGCAGGTGACTGCCAACTTTGACGGTGCCTCCTTCGACCGGATCGAGATCTCTCCGGTCAATATCCAGGAAGGCGGTACGCTGGTGAGCGGTACGGCGAGCCTCTCGCTTGACCGGCATATCTCGGCCAGCGCCGATCTCTCGGCGGTCTCGCTCGATCTCGACGAGCTTGCCGGCGCGCGCGCGCGCAACCTGCTGCGCGAGGGCGGTGTCCTGTCGCTGGCGGGCGGTCTGCTGGCGCTCATTCCGGAAGACGTGAGCCTGTCGGCGGCCATGCGCGTGACCTCGCTGACCATCGGCGGCGAGCGCCTGGACAATGCAGCCGTCGTGGTCGATGCCGACCGCAATGCGATCAGGCTGAAGGAACTGTCGACATCGCTGCCGGGCCGCTCCCGGGTCCTTTACGAAGGCGTGTTCTTTCCCGGCACTGCCGGGGCGGAAGTTGCCGGATCGCTGGCACTCGAGTCGGGTGATCTGCGGCAATTGTCGGCCTGGATCTGGCCAGCGGCGAAACCGTCGATCGAGCGCCTGTGGACCGGCAGCCGCGGCCAGTTCAAGATGCAGACGGACCTCAGCATCACGCCCTCGCGCCTGCGCTTCAGCAAGACGGACTACGAGCTCGATGGTGAGCGCGGCACCGCCGAGCTCACCCTCACCTCGGGCGGACGCACCGCGGTCGACCTCCGGCTCGATGCGGGGCGGCTCGACTTCGACAGCCTGTCGGGCGGAAGCCTCCCGGCCCTGGCAGGTGCCGGCAGCTTCGACCTCGCGGGCATGATTGGCTGGCTTGTGCCGCGCGGCGACGCGGCCGACATGAAGCTGGCGCTGAAGGCGCGGGAGCTGCGGCTCAACGGCGTCACCGCATCGGATGTCGCGATCGATCTTGCGTCGGGCGTGACCGGGCTCGATCTCCGGACGCTCGAGATCGGTTCGGTGGGCGGCGCCCGGCTGAAGGCCACCGGGCTGATCCTTGGCGGCAATGCCGGCCCGGACGGATCGATCGGCGTCGAGATCCAGGCGGACGACCCACGCGAGCTGCTGCGCCTTGCCGGACTGATCAAGGGAGAATCCGATCCGGCCTGGGCCGCAGAGCTTGGCCGCACGGCGCTGAAGGGCACCGTCGCCGTAGGCCCCAGGGACGGCCGGATCGAAACCGGGTTCGATGTCAACGGAACGGCGGGCGACATCAGCCTTGCCATCACGGGCCAGATCGATGGCGGCGCAACGCCCGACGCAATGCGCATCAGCGGGTCGAGCGAGATCGGTACCGGCAGCAGTGCGCGGATGGCAGCACTCGTGGGTCTGGCGCCGGTCGGCGACGATCAGCAGCCGGCGCGTCTGGTGGCGACATTCGACGGAACGCCGGGGCAGGGCTTCCGCAGCGATCTCCAGCTTGACGCCTTTGGCGGGCGCCACGCCTATCGCGGCCTGATCAATCCCTTCGTCCCCGGACTGGGCCTGGACGGCAAACTGGAGATGCGGGCCACCGATGTGGGCACCATGGCAAGGGCCATGGGCCTGCCGCTTCAGTCCGTGCCATCAGGCGTGTTGGTGATCGATGCTCCCGTCAAGACCGAAGGCGGGGAGATCCGGGTCGCGGACCTGTCCGGCCGGCTGGGCGACGCAAGCCTCAAGGGGAACCTCAGCCTTGCCCCCGGCGGGGTCGTCAAGGCAGATCTCCAGACCGGTCCGATGCATCTCGTCGACCTGCTCTCCGCGGCCTTTCTCGAATGGCGCGGGGCAGCGCCCGGCCGCGAGTCCGGCTTCGCCATGGGATTGCCGCTGGGGCTCACCGGCGAGTTCTGGATCACGCCGTCCCGTCTCACGCTTCATGAGCATCTCGTGGCCGATGGCGCGCTGGTCGGCATCGTGGCAACCGGAGCGGAAACCCGCTTCACGCTGCGCAACAAGGATGGCGAAGGCCGCGACACCAAGCTGGAGATCGGTGCGGCGGGCGGCAGCGGCACCCGCGCCATCGACGGGAGCCTCACCCTGCCGGTCAATCTGGGCGCCGATCTCGTGCGGGCCGACGGCGGCAGCGTGGCCGAAGGTCAGGGCGCGATCACGCTCGCCTTCAAGGGCGAAGGCCGCAGCCCGGCCGGCGTTCTGGCGGCTCTGACCGGTGCCGGCAGCTACAGCTTCAACGACGTGGCGGTCGCGGGGCTGGAGCCCGACGCCTTCCTCGCCGCCGTCGATGCAGCGAGCGACGGCAACGGCCTCACGGTCGCCTTCGACCTGCTGCGCAAGGGCCAGGCGCTCGACTTCGGTTATGTGGCCGGACCGGTGACCATTGCCGATGGCGCGGTCCGCTTTGCGCCCTTCGTCGCCACCACGCCGCAAGCCAAGGTCGAGGTGAAGGTGGTCGGCGAACTGGCGCTCAACGCCATCGACGCGGATATCGCCGTGGCCTTCCCGGGCCGTGCCGGGCTGCCGGGCCTTTCGATCGCCTATGCCGGCGTGCCCAATGCGCTTGTACGGAGCGAGGACATGGCCGAACTCTCCACCCGTCTCGGCGTAACCATCATGCAGCAAGGTATCGATGAACTCGAACGGCAGCAGCGCGAACAGGAGCGCCTGGCCCGCGAGGAAGAACAGCAGCGCAAGGTCGACGAGGAGCGCCTACAGGCCTATTACGCCCAGCGCGACGAGCTCATCCTCAGGCGCCGCGAGCTCCGCATTCATTCCGAGATGCGGGCCTATGAGTCGGAGCGGATGCGTCAGAAGATCGAAGCCGACCGCGAGGCCAATGCGGCTATCAGCAAGGATGAACTGCGACAGCGGATGCGCGAGCTCAAGACCTTCCGCCAGCAGGCGAAGCTGACGCGCGCCGCTATACCGGTCCAGGTGGTGCGGCCCAAGCCCAAGGCAACCATCCAGAGACAGAACGTGCCCAAACCGAAGAAGCCGGCCGCGCAACAGGGCCCGGTGATCCTGGTGCAGCCGGAAGGCGCGCCGGTTGTCATCTCGCCGCCGCCATCCGGCTCGCCGTCACAATAGGCCGGTCATCACCGCATTGAGGATCCAGACGCGAATGGCGCTGGACAGGTTGCGGCCGGCGCGGCTCTGATCGATCTCCGACACCAGCCCGGCAATGGTCAGGTTGCGCTTGGTGGCGGCCTTCTGGAGCGCCGTCCAGAATTCCGGCTCCAGCGACAGCGAGGTGCGGTGGCCCGCAATGGTCAGCGAGTGCTTCAGGTCCTTTGCCATGATGCTTATCTCTTGTGTCCGTCCAGATCCTTGGCCGCCTTGTCGCGCAAGGTGTCTGCGAGCTTGCGGTCTTCCTTGCTGCGGCCGAAGCGGACGCGGTTCTCGGCGGCTTTCTCTTCTCGGGCGTCGCGTTCGCGACGCTTGCGTTGCTGCTTGAGGCTGACGATTTCGCCCATCATCCCTGTCCCCGTCTACTTCGGTCCGATCATGTCTTCCGGTCGCACGATGCGGTCGAAATCCTCGGCATCGATGCCGTCGCGGATGGCTTCCTCGCGCAGCGTGGTGCCGTTCTTGTGCGCCGTCTTGGCGATCCTGGCGGCACGGTCATAGCCGTACTTCGGCGCCAGAGCCGTGACCAGCATGAGCGAACGCTCCAGGGCCGCCTTGATGTTGTCCTCGCGCGCCACGATGCCCGCGACGCAATTGTCGGTGAAGCTTATCACCGCATCGGCCAGCAGTCGCACCGACTGCAGGAAGTTGTAGGCCATCACCGGATTGTAGACGTTGAGTTCGAAATGGCCCTGGCTGCCGGCGAAGGTGATGGCCGACTGGTTGCCGAAGACCTGCACGCAGACCATGGTCAGGGCCTCGCACTGGGTGGGATTGACCTTGCCCGGCATGATCGACGAGCCGGGCTCGTTCTCGGGCAGGTCCAACTCGCAGAGGCCCGAGCGCGGGCCGCTCCCTAAGAACCGGATATCGTTGGCGATCTTGAACAGCGAGCCGGCCACCGTGTTGAGGGCGCCGTCGCTCATGACCATGGCGTCGTGGGCGGCCAGCGCCTCGAATTTGTTTGGCGCCGAGGTGAAGGG
>JAPLOT010000137.1 GCA_026400595.1 Alphaproteobacteria bacterium
CATGGCAGCGCTGGCATCGCCATACTGCGTACGGCGCTCGGCCACGACATTGGCGGCGTGCTTCAGGAACATCTCGGAGGGGCTGGTCATGCGGATTCCTCCCCACCACCAGAATCTGTGGTGTTTTTTTCTTCGGCGGTGCTGGCTGGTAGGGTGGTAGCTGGCACGCCATTCGTTTCGCTTTGCTGACCATGTTTCTGGTCAACGGATCGCGTGGCGGCGGCAGCTGCGCCTTGGCGGCGCAGTTGCTCCTTGCGCGTCTCGGAAAGCCCAGGCCGCCATGGGCTGCTTCCCATCCGGAACGGCCATGCCGGACGAATACTGGTCCGTGAAGCGACTGCAGACCATCCCCTGGGGGCGGCATGACGGCGCTGCTCGACGATCACCTTTCTGTCTCGGAGGGGCATGTACCAGTGGGGAACATGCCCCCAGGAAGGCGAGAGCTTGGGCGACGGCATGCCGAATGGATTGTCCGTCATGACGATATCTCCTGTGTTGAGGGTTGGTCGGGAAAATCACGCGCGTGGGGCGGCGTGTCGGTCTGCTCGTCTGCTGCAGGATTCTTGTTCGGCGCATTGGCCGGGCCTGTGCGCAGCGACGTCAGATGGGGCAGCTCGTGGACCGGTGCCTGAATGTCGGAAGAGCGCGGCGCATGCGGAGTGGGTGGTGTTTGTGTGGCCGCGTGTTCGTCGTGGCCTTTGAGCCCAAGATCGTCATCGGAGGCGATGAAAGAAGCTTCCCCCTTGACCTCGCCATCAACCGCAGCCAGATCATCACTGCGCAGGGTGACATCGCAGCGCGCAAGCGGACCAAGCCGTTCGACAAGCCAGCTCTTCGGGCCGGGAATGAGACCCAGATCGAACCGCGCGGCGCGCGCACGCTGGCCCGCACCTGCCGGCTGGTAAGTCACCTCCGCGGAGGAAGGGGACAAATTGCTATTATAGAGATCCTTATAATAGCAATTTGTCCCCTTCCTCTGGCTGTCCTTCTTCGCGGACTCCCAGCTTGGCCAGAGTTCGGGAAAGCATCTGGCCATGTCGGCGGCGTTCTCGAGCACTACGCCTTCAAGCGCCATGAGGTCGCGGCGGGAGGGCTTGATATGCTGCCAGGGGACCACCTCGTGAACGGTGAGGGGCAGAACGGCGTCGGTGAGGAGATCGATCTCGAGAGGCGTTTCCGCGGTGCGGTTGACGCCGCGGCCACGCCCGATGGCCTGAATGAGCTCGCCCTCGCAGATGCTCCAGCGGATAGCTTCGGCGATGGGATCGGCATGGGTTTCCACCATGAGCGGCAGCGTCCTGCCACCCGCCATGCGCAGGCGCTTCTCCGTCAGCGGATACCACCAGCCCGCATCTTTGGGATTCGACACCGGCACACGGCCATTGAGGGCCATGGCGCTCCATTCGACGGTCAGGGGTGCAGGCAAGGTGCGCCCGAGCACGATCAGGCAGCGGATGCTGCCCCAGCGGTCGAGGCCACTCAGGCCATTGAAGTGCACGGCGTCGACGTTCCGCGGCAGTCCCCTGGTGCGAAGAGCGCCGATCGTTGCCTTCTGCCCGATGACAAGCACCGCGGGCTCTGCCGCCCTGCTCTGGCATTGCCTCGCGCGCAGCGTAATCCATGCTCCAATATCCCGAAGGTTGCCCGCAGCAGCCGTGCGATCCCGCTCAGGCGCCTCCGGCAGCGGCGTCAAGGCCTTGGCGGAGGTGGGGCTCTGGGTGACCTGGCGCACCCGCACATGCGGCTGGCGCGCCGCGAGCAGTGCCCTGATTTCGATCAAGGGCAGATAGGGTTCCACGAGCTCCGGCCTGAGCGTCGCATCGAGGTGGAGGATCGGCACGCCCTTGGCCCAGCCGCCGCGCAGCCGCGAACGCCAGCGCAGGCGCAGCGACTTGACCGATCCTGCTTCGGTGAGCTCATGGAACAGCTCGACGCCGGCGGCGTCGTGGCCGGTTTCAAGCGCCTCGGCGAGAATAAGCCAGAGCGTGGCGCAGCGCCCCGGCGGCGCCCAGGGAATGCCGTCCGGCGGCATGATCTTCGCGATTCTCGCGCGGCGTTCGGCCGCCGCCATGCCGGGAAGCAGCCCAGCGTTCCGCAAGCGGCGGTGCTCGAGGGCGGCCGCCTTCTGGCACTCCTCCACCGTCAGGCCGGTCGCCGCCAGCAGCCCGTGGCGCAGAACGCCGGGCTCGGAGACATGAAGCGCCTTCCACAGCTTCATGCGAGCCGCGACAAGGTCGGCAGTGCCTTCGATGTTGAGCTTGTTCTTGCGCGTGTAGCAGGCGGGCGAGCTGCGCACCGGCTCCAACCCATCGAGGGTGAGCTTTGCCTTGCCATCGAGGCCGCGGAGGCCGGCCTGCCAGAAACCCTCATCGATGACGAGGAGCCCGACCGTGCCGATCGCCTCGGCCTTGACGTGAAACAGGTTGTCGTGGGCGCAGACGATGATGGCCGAGGCTTCCGCGAGAGGCTTCTGGTGCTGGTAGCCGCACTTGCCGTAAAGCGGGCAGAGATGTGCAATACCGTTCTGTCGTAGACTGCAGCAGCTCTGTTCGACGGGATGTTCGACCTCGAGCGCATCGAATGTCGCCTCCGGATCGAGGCACATGAGCTGATCGGCATTGTGTGGAACGGGATCGGGCGCGGTGCGGCCCTTCCACAGCATGGCGCTGACGCCCATCTCATGGAAAGCCGCCACCTGCTCGGCGCCAAGATCGTGCCGGGGGACGGCAAACACCACCTTGCGGCCGCCAAGGGCGCCAGAGCCAATGAGGCGGGCGATGGCCTCACGCGTGGCGGAGGTCTTGCCCAGCCCCACGTCGACGGGCAAGCCAAGCAGTGGCGGCGGCATCTGCACATCATTGAAATCAAGCCAGGGATGCGCCGCCTCGCCTTCGCCACTCTGCGGGGTCAATATGGCAGGCTCGTCCACGCCGGCCCACCAGTGGCGCACGTCCTCCATGAAGCGGGTAATGGCATCCGCGAGGCTGGCACGGGCCTCGTCTACCGAAAGGGCAGGCTCGGCGTAGGCGGGTCCGGGCTGTGGGATGCGGGCGGCAGATGACACCAGCTTGGCCACCGCCTCGATCCCCTCGGCGCAGAAAAGGTCATTGGCATCTCCGAGTGTGGTCGGAATCGCGAGCCGGGCATCGACAGCAGCGGCTGCCTTCCGCGCCGCCACGACGCCGGGGTTCGCCGTGCGCCCGGGCTTGTCGTCATTGTCAGCAACGATGATCAGGTCG
>JAPLOT010000387.1 GCA_026400595.1 Alphaproteobacteria bacterium
GCGAAGGGTCAGTTCACGCGATAGACGACCGGGCAGTTCACCAGGAACCCCACGGCCTTCGGCGGCCCCCCGCCTTCGGCGATCGACTCGACGATACCCTTGGCGCCGGCATTCTCGATGTCGATGGCGCCGGTCAGCTTGGTGCGATAGCCCTTGGCGATGGCATCCTCCGTCCAGCGCACCGGAAAGAGCCGCCAGATCGGGCTATAGTCCAGATTGATCGTCGGCACGCCGCCCAGCACGTTCAGCGGGCCGTGTCCGCCATCCGAGAGCGCGCTGTTCAGGCCCTGGCGGAAGGGATGATCCTTGCCGGTCGGGCCATTGGCGAAGACATAGATGCGCTCGGCCGACTCGCCGGGTGCCGCGTCTTCCAGCGCGAAAGGAAGATCGCTGAGGGCCGGCGCATGGGTCACGCCTTCCAGTGCGGCCACCAGCGGATCATTGGCTTCCGTCGACAGATAGAAGATCGGCTTGGAGAAGGTATAGCCCAGCGTCATGCTGAGCGTGACGGTGCCATCGCGCGGGCAGATCGCCACCACCTTGTCCAGCACCTTGCCGTGATCGACCTTGCCGTCGCACATCTTGTCGAGCTCCTCGGCGCTGACATCGAAGGCCACCATCGGCATGTTGAAGACAGCACTCTTGGCATTGTCGAGCTGCACCAGCGGCGAATAGTCCGCATCGCCCACCGATCCGGGCTTTGCCTCTTCCGGCGGGAAGAAGTTCGGCGTCTTGCCCGGCTTCACAACATGCTTGGGAGAGAAGTCGACCTTGCCACCCTCGAAGGTGAAGCTTCCATCCTTTTCGAAGCGGCCCTTGCGGGCGCCCTTGCCAGTGATGCCATAGGCCATCTTTGCGGAATAGTTCACGCCATGCAGATTGGCGAGATTCTCGTCCGACACATCGGTGAGGATCGACCAGACGGCTTCGCCCGAGGCCAGCTGGCCGCGGCGCAGCGGCAGCGTCATGGTGCCCGCCTCGAGATCAACCAGTGCCGACTTCATCAGCAGCACCGGCCCGAGGAAGGACGGATTGACCTCAGATGGCGAGGGCTGCGCCACGACGATGTGTTCGTCGGGAAAGATGGACTTGGGCGCCGGCCGCGCCTCGTGCAGCGGCTTGCCCTCGATGCCGCGGTTGATCACCTCCGCCTGCGCCATTGCCGCCGCGGCGGTCATGGCGGCGGCCAGCAGGCTGGCGGTCACGGCAATCCGGCGGATCGGGTTCCGCGCGATTGTGGTCTTCATGTCTGCATTCCTCTCGGCTCAGTCCGGGCCATGACAGCCATGCCCCGGAACGCGCCAAGCTTCGCCCAAGCGCCAGCGCCGGGATTGCGCGATCCTGCAATTTCTTTTGTCGGATCCTCTGCTGCACCTGCCCCTGCCGCAGCAGGCTGCACGAAACGCCGCCAGCTGCAGGCATCCGGAAAAGGACAAGGTCCCGGAGGTGGGGTACCTCGCGGGGCCTGTCCGTGCAGCTTGCACTCTGCCCTTGGACCTGGGGCTCGATCCGC
>JAPLOT010000046.1 GCA_026400595.1 Alphaproteobacteria bacterium
GGACTCCGTGCAGCTCGGCCCGCGCGGCCCCGGCATGGACCAGATCACCAATCCGCGCCTGGCGAGGACCTGAAGGCGCTGAACACATCGCCGGCGCCCGACGATCCGGTCGACAACGACGGCATTCTCGTGAAGGATCAGCCCGACGTCTACCAGAACATCCAGGTCCTGGGCGATCTCGACACGGCCCAGTTCACCCGCCTCATGAATGCGATCACCACCTGGGTGGCGCCGACCGAGGGCGACAATGCCGGATGCGCCTATTGCCACAACGTGGAGAACATGGCTTCGGACGAGGTCTATACCAAGATCGTGGCGCGCCGCATGCTGCAGATGACGCGGACCATCAACACCAAATACAAGTCGCATGTCGCCGAGACCGGTGTGACCTGCTACACCTGCCACCGCGGACAGCCCGTGCCGGCCAATGTATGGTCGATCAACCCCGGACCGCCGCAGGCAGGCGGCATGGCGGCGAGCCGCGATGGCCAGAACCTGGCCGAAGCGGTGGTGGGCTACAGTTCGCTGCCCTACGACCCCTTCACCACGTTCTACAATACCAACCCGGCCAACATCCGCGTGGTGGCGAGCACGGCACTGCCGGGTGGCACGGGTGCTTCGATCAAGGACACCGAGAAGACTTATGCGCTGATGATGCACATGTCCAAGTCGCTGGGCACCAATTGTACCTTCTGTCACAACTCACGGCAGTTCAGCGACTGGTCGGAAAGCCGTCCGCAGCGCGTGACGGCATGGCATGGCATCGACATGGTAAGGACCATCAACGGCACCTACATCGACTCGCTGGCCAATGTCTTTCCGGCCAACCGCAAGGGACCGATGGGCGATGTGCTCAAGTCCAACTGCGGCACCTGCCACAACGGAATCAACAAGCCGCTCTATGGCGTCAGCTTGGCGAAGGACTATCCCGAGCTGAGCGTACCAAATCCATAGGGAGGACAAGCAATGCGGATGCAGCGATCGAACGCTGGGTCTTCATAGGAGAGTGGTGTACCGCGTGATGTTGCAACCACCCACCGGCTTCGAAATGCCCGCGACGGGCAACAGACGGATCGACGTCCCGGGTTTCCACCATATGGGAACACCGGGTCAGAGCTGTCTGTTGCGCGACCCGGGCATGACGAAAAACCTGCGTGCAGGTCCAGCACGAAACCAGCCTTGAGTCCTAAGGAGGCTTAAAATGGCAGACGATCCTAACAGGGTATGGCCCACCGGCCTTACCATCAGGGAGTCCGAGGAGCTCCACAAGCACGTCATCGACGGCGCGCGTGTGTTCTTCGTGATTTCCCTCTTTGCGCATCTGCTTGCGTATATCTACTCGCCCTGGCTGCACTAGAGGAGTCCTGACATGAACCAAGGAAGAATCTGGTGCGTGGTCAACCCCCAGGTGGGTTTGCCACTCTTCATCGGCGGCGTCGCAGTGACGTCCCTGGTGGTGCATGCATCGGTGATGACGCACACGACATGGATGTCCGATTTCTTTCAAGGCGGGGCAGCAAAAACTGCCGCGATTGAAACAATCGCCCCGGTCGCGTCCAATGTTTCAAAGACAGAGGATGGTTACGTGATCACGGTCACGGTGTCTCCCGACGTCAAGGCCAAGGTGGCCGTGACCGAGGATACCGGTCCACAGCAGCTCGCGGCAGCCGCCGCGGACTAGTTACGGCAACGGCCTGCAATAGCGGCGAGATCTCCTTGCCGCTACTGCAGGCCAATTCGGCTTAGCAGCGCTGGTCTCCCAGCGCTGCCGACAATCAGTGTATTGCCTGACTGTGATCGTGCCATGAACCGTATCAGCCAGAGCGTGATGAGGGCCTGGATTGGGTTGGGATCGCGATTCCTGCCCTTCGCCGATGCCGCGACGCCGGATCTGCCGCTGCCGCGGCTCTTACGGCTGTCGCTGTTTCAGGTTTCGGTCGGAATGTCGCTGGTGCTGCTGGTCGGCACACTGAACCGCGTCATGATCGTCGAGCTTGGCGTACCGGCCTCTCTCGTGGCGGTCATGCTGGCAATCCCGCTGGTCTTTGCGCCCTTCCGGGCACTGATCGGCTTCAAGTCGGACAATCACCGCTCGGAACTGGGCTGGAAGCGCGTGCCCTATATCTACAAGGGCACCATGATCCAGTTCGGCGGCCTCGCCTTCATGCCCTTCGCGCTACTGGTTCTCTCCGGCGGCGGCCATGCCGCGAATGTTCCCACCTGGATCGGCCAGGTTTCGGCCGGCATTGCCTTCCTCCTTGTCGGCGCCGGCATACACATCACCCAGACGGCTGGCCTCGCCCTCGCCACCGATCTCGCTCCCGTCGAAGCGCAGCCGAAGGTGGTGGGGCTCATGTATGTCATGCTGCTGCTGGGCTCGATCGTCAGCGCCCTGATCTTCGGCGCGGCATTGGCCGACTTCACGCCCGGCCGCCTGATCCAGGTGATCCAGGCCTCGGCCGTCGCCACGCTCGTCCTCAATGGCGTCGCTGTCTGGAAACAGGAAGCGCGCGGACGGTCCAAGGCCCGGCGCGGCGGGCAACCGGATCCGAGCTTCCGCGACTCCTGGAACTGCTTCATCGCCGGTGGACAGGCCATCCGGCGGCTGACGGCCGTTGGCCTCGGCACGCTCGCCTTCAGCATGCAGGATGTCATGCTTGAACCATATGGCGGCCAGATCCTCGGATTGACCGTATCGGATACGACAAAGCTGACGGCCGCGATGGCCGGGGGCGGACTGGTCGGGTTCGGCCTCGCCTCCCATGTGCTCGGCCGCGGCGCCGATCCGTTCCGCATGGCCTGCTACGGCGCCCTCGTTGGCGTTCCCGCCTTCATCATGGTGATCGCGGCCGCACCCCTGGGATCTGTACTTCTTTTTGGATTGGGCACCCTCCTTGTCGGATTCGGCGCAGGGCTCTTCGGCCACGGCACGCTGACCGCAACCATGAACTTTGCGCCTCCCGACCAGCGGGGCCTGGCGCTCGGCGCCTGGGGCGCCGTGCAGGCGACCGCCGCAGGGCTGGGCGTGGCCCTTGGCGGCATTGTACGCGATGTGCTCCTGGCGGCAGGTCCCTCTGGCGCGGGCACGGCGCTCACACCTTATGTGTCGGTCTACGTGATCGAGGTGATCCTTCTCTTGACCGCCATCGTTGTTATGTTTCAGCTTGTGCGACGGCCCGATCACCGCAGCAATGCGGAAGCGGGGTAGAGAGTTCAATGCAACTGGGCCTAGGGCCCGACGGGAGATGAAATGAGCCACGAGATCAGCCGGATGTTCGATAGCCAGGACTCAGCCGACAGCGCAGTCGCGGAACTCCAGGAGGAAGGTTTCGACGAGATCCATGTCGTGCATGGACCCGCGGCGGCCAAGAAGGCGGTGCGGGCTACCGTGCAGGACATTGCCCTGCAGATCGCACGCGGCAATGTGCATATGCCTGACGCGCTGATCTATGCTGAAGGCGTTGCCAAAGGGAAGTCACTGGTGACGGTTCACGCGCCCTTTGGCCGCGGCCTCAAGGCCCAGTCAATTCTCGAGTCCTTCGATCCCGTCGATTCGGGCATGCCGGAAGCCGAGCATCTGCCGCTCTGGGACGAGGCGACCCCCATGTCCTCCGCCCTGATGATGCCGGTACTCCTGGACGACCCGGCGCCCTTCTCGAAGTTCTGGAACATCGCGCCGCTCGCCAGCGATTCCTGTTACGCATCGAGCGTGATCGGCCTGCCGCTTCTGTCCCGCTCCGATAGCCCGGGAGACTCGCGCTGGGGATTGCCCTTCCTGAGCAGCAATCCCGCGCCCTTGTCGTCCAAGCTGGGACTTCCGTTGCTGACGAAGCCCAAGGCATTCTGGTAGGCAAGACCGACCTAGATCAGGGGGGCCGATCGGAGTTCGGCTAGATTGCGCGAGCCTGTTGCGAAGCAGGCGATTCGGAGCGCTGTGGCCCATTCCGTCACATGCATGATCACCGCCTCGGTGCCGCGCATGGCTGCCGGGAGAAGCGCGCCCGCCTGGCCGGCCAGCGTGGCCCCCAGTCGAAGAGCCTTGGCGCCATCCAGCCCGTTGCGAATGCCGCCCGAGGCAACGAGCGGCAGGTTTGGCAAAGCCCCATGGATCTCAATGAGGCAGTCCGGGGTCGGTATGCCCCAGTCGCGGAAGACCTCGCCCAGTTCCTGGCCCGCGGCATCCCCCGCCCTGCGCCCTTCGACGGCAGCCCAGCTCGTACCGCCGGCCCCGGCGACATCCACAGCCGCAACGCCACAATCGGCTAGCCGCTGCGCGACCTCGGCCGATATTCCGCTGCCGACCTCCTTCACGATGATCGGCAACGGGAAGTTCCGCGCCAATTGCGCGATGGCTGCCCCAACGCCGCGCCAGTTCCGGTCGCCCCCCTCCTGCAAGGCCTCTTGCAGCGGATTGAGATGAAGGATCAGGGCATCGGCGCCAATCTGCTCGACGGCCCGCATGGCCTGGTCCCGGCCCATGCCATGCACGAGCTGCACCGCACCCAGGTTCGCATAGATCGGCACATCGGGGGCAAGCTTCCGGAGCGTCTGGTCGAGGCCGTGACTCTCGCCTGTGGTCAGGGCAATGCGCTGCGATCCCACGCCCAGGGCAAATCTCATCTCCTGCGCTGCCTCGGCAATGGCGCGGTTGATGCCCTCGGACACCTCCGGCCCGCCCGTCATCGAAGACGCCAGATAGGGCAACCGAAGCTGCCGTCCGAGAAATGCGGTGGAAAGATCAATCTCCGCGTAGTCGCACTCCGGCAGCGCATTGTGCCGGAATGCGATCTCGTCAAAACCCGCGGCACGGCTATGCTGCGCTTTGCCGGACAACACGATGCCGATGTGGTCGCGCTTGCGCCTCTCGATCTCGCTCATCGGCCTCGCATCAGGGGTTGGCCTTCAAGAAGGCGATGATGTCGACGATCTCTTCCGGTTTCTTCAGTCCTGCAAAAGCCATCTTGGTCTTCGGCACGTAGGCCTTTGGATCGGGCAGATAGGCCGCGAGGGTCGCCTCGTCCCACACCACGCCTTCCGCGCCCTTGGCAAGCATGGCTTCCGAATACTTGTAGTCGGGGACCGAGGCGGCCTTGCGCCCGACAACCCCCTTTAGCGTGGGACCAACCTTGTTCACACCCTTCTCGTTTTCGTGGCAGGCCTTGCATTTGTTGAACACTGCCTTGCCCTTCACCGGATCACCGTCGGCAAGAGCAGGTACAGCAAAGGCAAGAAGTGCGGCGAGCGCCGCGGCTGCAGTCGTCTTCATGTGGATGTTTCCCGGTTTCTGTCTTGGAGCGTTGGTCCGATGCCGGAACGGTTGCTTCCCGCATCCTGACGCGACAATCTTATGACCAACTCCGCAAGATGCGCAACCAGGCTGATGAGGAGACAGACACCAATCCCCTTCCAGCCACCGCCCGCGAGAGCGAGGCCGAGCGCCGTGACGAGCGCTGCACCGGCCGTGATCGAAGCACTTGCGCTCAAGACCTCGCGTATCCGTCCGCGACGCAAGAGGTAAACAGACACCACAAAAAGCTCAATGAGCAGGATCGCAATGATCACATGAGCAATTCGACCACTGCGGATCAGCTCTTCCATTGCCGTCAGCCGAAGGGCCGGTTCAGCTGGACAATGCGGTAGTTCAGGAAGGCGGCCGTCGAAACCCACGCGAGATAGGGCACCATCAGCAGGCCCGCCAAACGCGATGCCTGCCCCAGGACGACAATCAGCGCGACGATCGAAAGCCACAGCAGCAGGACTTCAACGAGAGCCCAGTCGGGGCGCTTCAGCTTGAAGAAGATTCCGCTCCAGGCAATGTTGAGAATGCTGTTGACGATCAGGACAAACAGGATCCATCTGCGCATGGCGGAATCCTGTGCTGCGTCCCAGGCCAGGGCCGCCGACACCGCCGCCAGAACGAGGATGACTGTCCAGATCGGTCCAAAGGCCCAGTCGGGAGGCTTCCACGAAGGCTTCTTCAGACGATCATACCAAGGACTGAGCTCGGTCAGGAGCCCCCCCGCCACAGCAACCACGATCGCAGCGCCCGCCGAGACGGCCAGGGCCGTCAGGAAAGGCGACATGAAGCTCACGGTGGTACGATACCCAGGAGATGCGCCATGTCCTTGACGAAGATCCGCATGTGGGCCATCGGGCTCGAACGCACCAGTTCCTTCTTCGTATAGGCCGCCCAGGTCAGGCGCTGAACATCCTTGTCACGGCACATGCTCACGAAGCGCTCGCGCCGCTTGTCATTGCGATACCAGAAGTGCTGCATCATGCCGAGAACCCAGAACACCTTGCCGTGATCCTTCATGAAGCGCTTTCGGGCCGTCGCAAGCTGACGCGCGTCGCCTGTCTGCAGGCATGCGGCCGCGGCTTCGGCTGCAAGCCGTCCTCCGAGCATCGCATAATAGATGCCCTCTCCAGATGCCGGCGCAACGACACCGGCCGCATCTCCCGCCAGCACCACATCACGGCCATTGTCCCAGCGCCTCAGCGGCTTGAGCGGAATGGGAGCGCCCTCCCGGCGGATCGTCTCGCTGTTGGCCATGCCCGTCGCCTGCCGCAGCTCTCCGACTGAATCGCGAAGAGAAAACCCTTTGTTGGCGCTGCCGGTGCCGATGCTGGTCGTCTTTCCATGCGGGAACACCCAGGCATAGAAATCGGGCGAGAGCTTGCCCTGATAGTAGACATCGCAGCGCTCCGGCCCGAACTCCGCATCGGCAGAGGACGGCGACCGGATGATTTCGTGATAGGCGAAGACATAGGGCATGCGCTCTGCGCCACGCACGGTATCGCGGGCGACTTTCGACAGGGCACCATCCGCACCGATCACGATGCGTGCCCTGACCGACTCCTGCCGGCCCTGCTTGCCCTTGTAGGTGATGATGGGCGTGCCGTAGCCATCGCGATCGAGACTCACATAGGTGCCGGTCCGACGCTCTGCACCTGCCTTTGCGGCACGGTCGCGCAGCCATTCGTCGAAGACATCGCGGTCGACCATACCGACGTAGCTGCCATCGATCGGCATGTCGACCTTGCGGTCGGTCGGCGAAATGATCCGTGCACTGCTGACCTTGGCCACGATCAGATGATCGGGAATCTCGAAGTCCTGAATGAGCCGCGGGGGAATTGCACCGCCGCAGGGCTTGATCCGCCCGGCCTTGTCGAGCAGCAGCACCCGGAGGCCGAGACAGGCCGCATCATGCGCAGCCGTGGCGCCCGAGGGCCCGCCGCCGATCACAGCGATATCGAAGGTGACGGTTTCCCGCATGTCAGTTTCCTCCCGACTGGTGGTGTGCGGCAAGGATCAGCGGATTCACCGCATGTCCTGCGCCTTCCTGCTTTCCGATGTTCGCGGCCATGATCGCCGCTGCAATGAAGAGCAGCGCCTCAATGGCAAAGACGAAGGCATAGGCCGTGACCGGTGACCCATAGATCATGCGGGTCACATCGACCATTGCCGTGCCAGCGAATCCGCCGAGCCCGAAGGCGATGGCCTGCGATGCGCCGAACAACCCCATGCGCAGGCCCTCACGCGAGGTGGTACCGCTGGTGGCCAGATTGAACATCGAGCCGATCGCAGCCACCGCGAAGACTCCATTGCAGAAGCCGAGCGCAAAGACGGACGGCTTCAACGGCCAGCCTGGCCCAACCTGTGCAGCTGCCACCAAACCGGCGAGCGCGAGCGCGGATCCCGCACATCCCGCAACCGTCCAGTTGCGGAGGTTCATTGCCTTGTTGCGGCTCCACATGGTGGCAGCAGCACCCACAAGGATCATGCCGAGAAGGACACCCGCGTTCTGGAGCCCGGACAGGGAGGTCGACTGACCCGGCGTGAAGCCGAACACCAGGCCCGCAAATGGCTCGAGGATGAGGTCCTGCGCGCTATAGGCCAGCATGGACACGAAGATGAAGGCAGCGAAGCGCCGGGCCGTGGTATCGTCCCAGACCTGTGACAGTGCCTGCCTGAAGGGGACCTTGGCCGCTTCGGGCTTTGCTGCGGCTTCGACTCCCGCAGAAGATTCCACGCCCCACACCGCAATGAGCGTGAGCAGGAAGGCAACGCCGCAGATGATCGCGGCAATTGCCAGCAAGCGGGTGGGCGAAAAGGGATCGAGGAAGTGGCCGGCCGTACCCGCCGTCACGATGAATCCCATGATCATCATGATCCACACGATGGTGGCGGCCGCAGCCCTGCGGGTCTCCCGAACGCTCTTGGCCAAGAGAACAAGCAGGGATGTGCCGGCAGCACCGACACCGCCGCCGATGAACGTGAAGGCGATTGCCGCAATCAGCATGCCGAAGGCGGTGCTGTAGGCCATCACCACGACCGAGAGTGCCGCACCCACGCCACCAAGCGCGAGGGCCGCCATTCCTGCAATGATCCAGCGGGTCCGTCGGCCGCCGCCATCCGACCCATGGCCCCAGCGCGGCCTCAGAACCTGCAATGCATAGTGCCATGTGACAAGCAGGCCGGGAATCATCGCGGGCAAGGCCAGTTCGACGATCATCACGCGATTGATGGTGGACGTCGTGAGGACGACGATGGCACCCAGTGCCGTCTGCACCAGGCCCAGCCTGACGATCCCGAACCATCCAAGACCTGCGCCTGTCATGACGCCACCGCCGCGAGGCCCCGCAATGCAAAGGCGCTCACCAACATGCCGAGCACATAGAGCGTCGTACCCGTCGCGTTGTACCACGAGGCCTGCCCCTTCGGGTCGGACAGGAGGCGGTTCATAAGGGCGAACTGGGCAACCAGCAGTCCGGCGACGGCAAGCGCATGATGCGGCTGATCCCATTGCCAAAGCAGCCCAACCACCACCAACTGGGGAATGGCCATGACGGCACAGGCCAGACGCGCCGCGCCAGAGACCCCAAGCTGCACCGGGAGGGACTTGAGGCCCATCTGCCGGTCGCCTTCGACCGACTTGAAGTCATTGAGCGTCATGATCCCATGCGCGCCGATACTGTAGAGCAGAGCGAGCAGGATGATGCGCGAGTCGGGCACGCCGCCAACCATGGCTGCTGCACCGGTAAACCATGGCAGCCCCTCGTAGCACAGGCCAACAGCGCTGTTGCCCCACCACCCGTTGCGCTTCAGCCGAAATGGCGGCGCGCTGTAGGCCCAGGCCATCGCCAGGCCGAAGATCGCGGCGGCCAGCACCACCGGTCCGATCAGGGCAGCCACCAATGCGGACAGGATCGACCAGACAATGGCGATGTAAAGCCCCCATCGACCCGGAACACGGCCAGAGGGAATCGGCCGACCAGGTTCGTTGATGGCATCGACATGGCGGTCGAACCAGTCGTTCACCGCCTGGCTCGTCCCGCAGACCAGAGGGCCCGACAGTGCCACGCCGAACAGGAGCAGGTGCCATTGGGAGAGGATGGGCGCTCCGGACGAAACGATGCCGCATCCGAAGGCCCACATCGGGGCAAACCACGTGATGGGCTTCAGAAGTTCGACCGCTGCGGAAACAGTCGGAAGGGCCGGGCCGGAGCGGGTTGAAACCGAGTTCTCCATGCCGCAAAGACTATCTGCGGCCCAAATGGTTGTCAATCAAACATGACAGTTTGATTTGTCAATTTTCATTGCCGGAAGACTTGTCTTCAATGCCGTAGCGGTGCAGCTTGACATAGAGACTCTGGCGGCTCAGCCCGAGCATGTCCGCGGCACCCGCGCGGTTGTTGTCATTGATCTGAAGCGCCGCCTCGATACACAGGCGTTCGATGATGTCGGTGGTTTCGCGCACCAGATCGCGCAGCGGCACCTTGCCGACGAGCTTGGTCATTTCATCGACGGAACGCAGCATGCTGCGGCGGCCACCATCGGTCTCCACCGGCCGCCGGCCGACACGGCGAATGCTGAAGCCATAGCAGGGCAGCTGCGCATCGAGTGCGGCAACGCCGGACACTTCCACATCCTCCGACGTGCCGAACTGGCCGCGCACGACGGTCTGGAACTGGCGGATAGACCCCTTCTCGGCCAGGCTGTTGAACAGGAGATTGGTGTCCACACCGGCGCGCCCGAGCCAGCGGTCAAGCGGTTCGCCGCGCGCCTGCTCTTCGCTGCCCAGTTGCGCGCTGTCGAGAAAGGCCGAGTTGGCGATAAGCACCCGGCGATCCGCATCGGTGACCACGAAGGCATCCGGCAGATCCTGGATGATCTTGAGAACCGCCGATTGCGCCCTCGGCACAACGATCCCGCCGGCACCGGTGGCGAGCGGCTGCAAGCGAATCAGGAAGTAACTGGCATTCTCCTGGCGGAACACGCTCGAACTTGCCACGGCCTGCTGCGGCAGACCCTGCAATGTGAGCGCGACATCATCGGCGCGCCCCGTCGAGCGCAGACTCATCATCAGGCCTTCGATCCGCTCGGCATCCGTACCGTCGAACATGTCCTGGAACACCGCACCCTGAAGGCGCTTCACCGGCTTGTTGAGCAGCGAAGCGGCAGCCGGATTCGCTTCAACGATGCGACCGGTGCGCGCTTCGACGACGAGAATCGCTTCCGAAGCAACCTGCATCAGCAGGCGATATCGTGTCTCCGCATGGCGCAGACGCGCGTACTCCTGCTCGATCGACTGCTCGGCGGCCAGGAGTCGCTGCTGCATGGCCGCGAGATGGCGCATGTCACGACCGACCAGAACGGCATGGCCTGCCGTGCCGCTGCGCATTGCGAAGTAACGGACCGGGAGATCTTCGCTCGATCCGGTCGGATGATTCACCTGGCGCCAGCGGCCTGGTGCACCGATCGCGACGTCGCGCAGCATCTGCTCGATCTTCGGACGGCTTTCCAGCGTCACCAGGTCGACGAGTGCCTTGCCCGGCCAGCCGATGAACAGCTCTTCCGGCATTTCCGGCGACGTCATCACCCGGTCGCTGACGATGCCTTCGGCATTGACGACAAACGTGATGTCGGCCGCCGCCGACAGGATCATGGCCGCATTCGACGCGTCGAAGCCAGCCATGAGCCTTTCAAGACTCGTGCCTTTGCCGGATGCCGCGGGATCGCCTCTACGCGATGCTTCCATTGTATCAACTTTCCAAGGGTCCACGCCGTCAGTTGACTTTCGCGGACCTGCACCACTCATTGGCCTGCAAAACAGCTTCGCGGGCATCGTGAACGTAGACATCAGAGCCGCTTTGCTTCACGAGGTCCGGGCGTCCGTCGAACAATACACCGCCGACCATTACCCGGATTCGACGATTCACGGACTTGCGCCTGATCTCTGAGATAACGGACACGAGGGGCTCCATCAAGCGCTCTGCGCTCAACGAAAACCCCACGATGTCAAAATCTTCTTCCGAAACGAATGCGACAACGTCTTCTTGCCGGGCGGTGAGGTGGCTTCGCACCTCCCAACCATCACGCAGGAAGAACTCCTCGACGACGCGCAATCCAAACGTATGCTGCTCGCCGGGAGACGGCACCAGGAGGACGCGGCCCTTGACGTCGTCACCCGCCTGCCCTTCCGCCTTCCCTTGAATCACACGCAGAATTTGCTGAATCCGCGACACCCCCAGCGTCACGTCCATGAAGCTGCAGTGATCCGCCGACCAGAGTTCACCCAGAATCCGCGCGGCAGGTGCCATCAACTCAAGAAGAATGCGCTCCATCGCCACGCCGCGGGACAAGAGCGACTGGACGAAGTCGAGGCCTCTCGTGCTGTCCAGCGCAATCAGCTCCTCAGCGAAAGCGATGATCATCTCGCTGGTAATGGCGACCGGCGTTCCCGTCATGGCCACATCTGCGGCGCGGAAGACGCCATGGCTCACCAGAAGGCGCGGAATGATCGAACTCTCGATCGTCGCTGCCAGATCTTGCAGGGGCACCGGCTGGCCAGCAGCGGGTTGGGGCGCGTTCGTATCACGTACCAGAAGACCGAGCGTTGCGGCCATGTCCTCACAGGAGTCGCCGGGGTCAAGCACGCGGTATGAGTTAGACACCTGAAGCCCCTTTCCTCAGCAACAAGCTTGGGTGCTGGCTAGCACTTCTAGGATAAAAGTCTGATGTAGTTCCAGAAAATTCCGAGTTTCCCTGGCTGAAATTGCCCGGTGTCCACGTCAGTTGACACTCAGAATACATGAAGTTGACCCTTCTGAACAGTGCCTTTGAGCGCAATACGCGACTTGCGCACACTGTATGAGTTTTGAGACGTCAACAAGACTTGACACTTTTTTGGGGCAAGCGTAGCCTTTCCGGTGGGGTTGAAGGTCGGGGGTCCAGCGTGGCCCGTCGATTGTCCCCGGAGAACGACGATGAACGTGCCGGCCCAACCGCAGAACAGGCGCACCGGCCTCTACACCGCAGCCGAGCGGCAGCGCCGTGACGCCTCGCCATGGACAGTCGTCCAAGGCATACTCGCACCGCTGCAGTTTCTCGTCTTCATTGTGAGCCTTGCCCTCGTCATCCGTACACTGATGACCGGGAACGGCCTTTTCGCCGCAAATGTGTCGATCGTGGTGAAGACGCTGGTGCTCTACACCATCATGGTCACCGGCTCGATCTGGGAAAAGGCCGTCTTCGGCAAGTATCTCTTCGCGCCAGCCTTCTTCTGGGAAGACGTTGTGAGCTTCGGCGTCATTGCCCTGCACACCGCTTATCTTGTCTGCCTCTTCACCGGCTGGCTCGACAGCAGGGAACTTCTGATTCTCGCGCTGGCGGCCTATGCGGCCTATGTGATCAATGCGGCGCAATTCCTGCTCAAGCTGCGCGCCGCCAGGCTTTCGCAAGACAGCAAGGGATTCGGCGGAATGGAGGCAGCATCATGAATCTGCCATTCCGCTCTGCCGACCCGGCCCAGGCCCTGCCCGGATGTTCCGGTCAACCGGTTCTCAAGCAGCGCGGCCAGCGCGAGGTCTTCTGTGGCCTCACCGGCAT
>JAPLOT010000475.1 GCA_026400595.1 Alphaproteobacteria bacterium
GCCTTGACCAATTCATAGCCAAGACTGTTCGCCAGGCGTCCTACCACCTCGTCCTGTAGCTTGAAGAGGTCGGCAACATCTTCTTCAAAGCGATCAGCCCAGACATGAGCTCCAGTCGTTGCATCAATCAATTGAACATTGACCCGCACACGGTTCTGGTCGCGCTGCACGGAGCCTTCCAATACGTAGCGAACGCCAAGTTCCTTGCCGATCTGCTTGGCATCGACGTTCTTCCCCTTGAAAGTGAAAGCGGTGTTGCGAGCAATCACGAAACTCTTGGGAATCCGCGAAAGATCAGTGGTCAGATTCTCGGTAATGCCGTCGGCAAAGTAATCCTGGCTGGGATCATTCGAGAGATTGGCAAAAGGCAATACGACGAGCGACAACCGCGCAGGCTCGGCCGGAGAACTGGCCTGCGTTCCGGAAGATGCGGGCTCGCTGGTTACAACAGCCGCTGGTTGATGGGAAGACAGGAAGTACCACGCACCCAGTGCGGTCGCCGCGAGCAGTGCCGCAATCCCTGCCGCAAGGAGCGCCCATGCAGAGGGCTTCTTTGGTTCCTGCGACGACTGACTGGGCAATGGCTTGGTTTGCCCGGGCTTGCCGACTTCTAGGGAGTAGGTCCTTACGGGTTCAGCGATGTTCTTGAGTTGGGTTGAGCCAAGGTCGGTCACGGCAACTTCGAGCCTCCCCTTCACCTGGCGGTACGCATCCTCCGAAAGGCAGATTGCTCCCGGCGCCGAGATACCTTCCAGTCGTGCTGCAATGTTGACTCCATCGCCCATCAAGTCGCCGTCGTCTTCCTGCACCACGTCACCGACGTGGATGCCGATCCGGAACTCGATGCGGCGGTCCTCTGGCAGGCCGGCATTGCGCTCGATCATGCTGTTCTGGATCTCGATCGCGCAACGAACAGCGTCCACGACGCTGCGGAATTCAATGATCGCTCCATCGCCCGTGCGCTTGACGACGCGACCATGATGGACGGCAATTGTGGGATCGATCACATCGCTACGCAGTGTTCGCAGCCGCGCGAGAATTCGGTCCTCATCTGCCCCGGCAAGGCGGCTGTAACCAACCACATCGGCAACAAGGATCGCTGCAAGCTTGCGAGATTCCTTCATCATAAGTTCCCCCTGAGGCATCCACAATCTATCACGAGTCTGTCGAAAAGCCATCACAAGCGCCTGCCGTGGCAATCTTAACTCAGCTAAGCCGATCGTTCGGCGGTTGTCGGCTCTGGCGACATCAAAAAGGGAGGAGATCCGGCATGCGCTTCATTTTGTTTGCCACCGGACTTGCCGTCATGCTCGCAGCAGGCGCACCTGCGATGGCGGAAACCATGCGGTCGAAGGTAGCCTTCAATACCGGTATCCAGAAGCCGGCAGCCAGCCAGCCAGCCGGCGGAATGGCCGTGACGTGGGACGTAAAGCTATCAGGCGGCGAACTCGACGGCTGCACTGCAAGCCTCCTCGATCACCTTTTTCCGCACGACAACGGGAGTTGGGGCATCTTTGAGCTCCAGGGCAGCGTGACCTGCGACAAGGGCACGTTCGGCTTCACCACCACCGGTGCCTGGGACAAGAATGGCTTTCATGGCGCCGGCGTCATCAGCAGGGATGGGCGCAGCGGGGAGTTCTCCCAGGCAGAGGGACGCGTCGCGCAGATCGGCGTGAGTTTCGTGCCGGCGGCGACGGCGGGTACGTTCGATGTCTCATATGACTTGGTTATCGACCGTACGGACAAGTAACGCGGGCCGCCCTGGGCCGCGAAAGAGAATTGATCCAGCCAGGCAGCTCTTCGTGACACAAGGGGTCCTGAGGCGTGGCTGTATCCGAGCTACGTGTTATGAAACGATGAGACTTTCGACTTATTCTGGTTTGAGTCATTCGTGTCGTTTCAACCAAGTCCGCACAATGTCCGCTCCTTCCCTGACAGCGGCTCATCTGTGCTGCCCGGGCAAACGCCGCGGCCGGGTCTATACCGGAAGATCCTGCACGTCGTCGACGGAGCAACTACCGACACACCCATCCAATGGCCATGCTGCCGGCGTGCTCAAGAGGATGAAATCTGGCGCGCGGGCATGATAGGAAGATGAGCTGCAATTCATGTGCACGATTGACGCCAATGACGAACAAGGCCCCGCCGCGAGCAATTTGAAGGAGATTCCGCAAGGGTTCCGGTCCCAGGTGACCGAATGTGAAGGTGCCGGCACTGAGGACCGCTCCATAGGCATTTGAAATGTTCTGCAGATTACCGGTCAAGTCGACTTCATAGAGGTTGCGGTAGAGAGTCTTGGCACGGGCGATGGAAAGCATCTCGGGAGAGATGTCCATCCCGTCGATGCACTCGCGCTGCAGTTTTAACTCCGCCGCGATAATGCCCGTACCACAGCCGATATCCGCGATCGGGACATCGGTTCTGACGTCGGCGTGGGAGAGATAGGCCTCGGCAACTGCGCCAGGGTAACAATAGCCCATCTGCTCCACGAAATCCGAGTCATAAGTGTGAGCAAAGCCGCGATAATAGGCAACGTTGTCATCCGGAGTGGCGAGTTTGTAGGTGTTTTCGAGATCTTGTTGTCCTGTAGACTTCATCGTCTTCCCCTTCTTTGGCAACGCACGTTGATCAGAGCAGAAGTCGCACGATCCGCAAACGCTACTGAGGCGGACGACTTCTCAGTCTAGGCGAGTTTCATCGGATTGTTCGACCGGCGCGGCTGAAAGCTACAATAGACTTTGCGTAGCACACCTTCCGACTTCCACGAGTTCGGTGTGCCCATGGGAACAAGGAGGGTATCACCAGGTCCAAAGCTCTGTGCCAGGTTATGGCTGTCGGTGATGGTCACTGTGCCCTCGAGGAGATGAATCAGTTCATGCCCTTGGGCGTTGACCATCTTTTGATGGTAACTCGTTGTTTGCCACACTCCTACCCGAAGTTGTTCAGTTGCGTCTTTGAAATACTCATGAGCTTGCTGAACTGGGACAAGAGAATGCAAGAGTTCCGAGGCGGGAGGCGGCGTGGGTGTTAGCGCCACTTGCGGATCGATTTTTATGATTGGCTGTTTGCCATCGGGGGGAATGGCGGACACGTCATTGAAGATGACCATCAGCTTCTTGAAATAGCCCGACTGGTTCCAGATGCACCGCCGGCCCTTTGGAATGAAGAAGCTCTCTCCTGGACCAATCACCGTTTCGCGGTCTTCCTCTACCATGACCACTTCGCCTTCTACGGCGACCATAAACTCATGGACGGGCCACTTCATCCAACGGCCGAGGTTTGCCTCAGCTTCCCACACCCCCACACTGAAGCCGTTGGCCTTGTCTTCGAGCCAGCGGTGACCGATGGAGGCA
>JAPLOT010000037.1 GCA_026400595.1 Alphaproteobacteria bacterium
ACCTGTTCAAGCTGATGGCCTACAAGGACGAGTATGAAGTTGCGCGGCTGCACAGCGATGGCCGCTTCGCCGCCGAGATCGCGCAACAGTTCAAGGGTGACTACAAGCTCACCTTCCACCTGGCGCCGCCCATCCTCGGCAAGCGCGACGGCTTCACCGGCAAGCCGGTGAAATCCAGCTTCGGGCCCTGGATGATGACGGTCTTCGGCCTGCTTGCGAAATGCAAGGGATTGCGCGGAACCGCCTTCGACATCTTCGGCCATACGGCCGAGCGCCGGATGGAACGCCAGCTGATTGCCGATTATCGCGCCACGATCGAAAGCCTCCTGCCATCCCTGGGTCCATCCAACCTCGAGACCGCGGTCGAGATCGCTTCGCTTCCCGCCACGATCCGTGGCTTCGGACATGTGAAGGAGGCCAGTGTGGCAAAGGCGCGGCTGCGCGAGTCGGAATTGCGCCAGCAGTTTTCCGGCGCGGCGCCGAAACTGAAGGCCGCGGCCGAATGATCAGCCTCGCTTCTCCAGACGGCCGATCACATTGGCGGCAATGCGGGCGGCGGTGAAGGCGGCAGTGCCGGCGGGATCGCGCCGCGGCATGAATTCCACCATCGTGAATCCTGCGATGCGCGCCTTGGCGGCAACCCCTGCGATGAGATCGGTAACCTGCGTGTAGGTCAGCCCGCCGGGCGTGGGATAGGACACCGCCGGCATCTGGGAGAGGTCGAGCGCGTCGCAGTCGAAGGAGATCACGCAGTCGCAATCCTCCGGGATATGCTGCAGCACGCTGCCGACGCCGTGGTGGTGGATGTCGCGCGCGGTGACCAGCCGGGCGCCCCAGTCCAGCGCATCGCGCACCTCGGCCTCCCGCGCGCTGCCGATGCCCCTCATGCCGGCCTGGACGATGCGCCAGACGTGTTCCTGCTCGGATGCGCGCCGCATGGTGGAAGAGAAGCCCATGCGTTCGCCGTGGCGTTCCTCGCGCCAGTCGATGTGGGCGTCGATCTGCAGGATCACGATGGGCGACTGGCCCGAGTAGGCCTGGATGAAGGGGATCGGCACGGAGTCATCTCCGCCGAACATCACGGGAATGGCGCCCGCATCGAGAATGCGGCGGGTGCAGGCCTCGATCAGCTTGCGGTTCTTTGCCCCCTGTTTCGGCGTGGTGGCGAGGTTGCCGAGATCGGCCACGCTGATGCCCTTGCCGAGCAGCGTTCCACCGATGTCGAAATCCCAGTGGTCCAGCCACAGGGCATCTTCCTTCAGGGCCAGCCGGAAGGCGTCCGGTGCCGCCTGGTGGATACGATTGTCGATGCCGGGATAGGGCGTGCCATGGGGCGCACCGAAGATCGCGGCGGTGAAGCCTTGCGGAGTCTTCGATTTGCGGGCCCCCATGAAGGCCGGAGCTGTCCGTCGTGCCGTCATGGCCTTTCCTTGCCGCAGGACGCGGCCGCTGGCAATGCTGGCGGATGATCCTCCCGCCCCGCCGGGACGTTATCACAAGCTCTAGCCTTCCCCAATTCCCGGCGGTAACAACACCCGATGACAGCTGTTCCTGCGCTTGGCCCGCTCCCGCCCGGGCACCCCCCGGTGAAAGTCGGGAAAATCGGCGTTCTCCTCATCAACCTCGGCACGCCCGAGGCCACCTCCTATTGGCCGATGCGCCGGTATCTGAAGGAATTCCTGTCGGACCGGCGGGTCATCGAGGTCAATCGCGCGGTCTGGTGGCTCATTCTCAACGGCATCATTCTCACCACCCGGCCCCGGAAAAGCGGCCATGCCTACGAGCAGATCTGGAACAAGGAGCGCGACGAGTCGCCGCTCAAGACCATCACCCGCAGCCAGGCCGAGAAGCTTGCGGCAAAACTGGGCGACTGCCCCCGGGTGATCGTCGACTGGGGCATGCGCTACGGCCTGCCGCCGACCGGCGAGCGGATCAAGGCGCTGAAGGAAGAGGGTTGCGACCGCATCCTGCTCTTCCCGCTCTATCCGCAGTACAGCGCAACCACCACGGCCACCGCCCTCGACAAGGCCTATGACGCCTTGAAGGACATGCGCTGGCAGCCGGCGATCCGCACCGTGCCGCCCTATTTCGACGATCCGGCCCACATCGAGGCCCTGGCGATTTCGCTCGAGCGCCACCTGAAGGGCCTCGCCCTATTTCGACGATCCGGCCCACATCGAGGCCCTGGCGATTTCGCTCGAGCGCCACCTGAAGGGCCTCGGCTGGACGCCGGATCTCATCCTCGCCTCGTTCCACGGCCTGCCGCAGGACTACTTCATGGACGGCGATCCCTATCATTGCCACTGCATGAAGACGGCGCGGCTTCTGGCGGCCAGAATGGGTCTGCCCAAGGACAGGCTGCAGGTGGTCTTCCAGTCGCGCTTCGGCAAGGCGGAGTGGCTTCAGCCCTATGCCCAGCAGACGGTCGAGGGCCTGCCCGGCAAGGGGGTGAAGAACCTCGTGATGATCATGCCGGGCTTTGCCTCCGACTGCGTCGAAACGCTGGAAGAAGTGGCCATCGGCCTGGGCGAGACCTTCCACGAGAACGGCGGCGAGAACTTCTCGGCGGTCCCCTGTCTGAACGATTCTCCCGAATCCGTCGACATGATGGACACCATCGTCCGCCGCGAGCTCCTGGGCTGGCTCTGACGGAGACTTGCGAAACCCCGTCCGCAGGGCCATTTATGGGCGGGTTCAGGCGGAGGAATCAGTGATGTTCGAAGGTCTCAGCGTCTTCGTGCTGGTGGTGGTGGTGGTGGTGGTCTTCTACCTGCTGCGCGCCATCCGGATGGTGCCTCAGGGTTTTGAGTACACGGTCGAACGCTTCGGCCGCTATGTCCGGACGCTGCCGCACGGACTGGGCCTGATCGTGCCCTTCATCGATCGCATCGGCGCCAAGCAGAACATGATGGAGCAGTTCCTCGACATCCCGTCGCAGGAAGTGATCACCCGCGACAACGCGATGGTGAAGGTCGACGGCATCGCCTTCTACCAGATCATGGATGCGCCCCGGGCGGCCTACGAGGTGCATGACCTGAACAACGCCATCATCAATCTCGTGATAACCAACATCCGCACGGTCATGGGTTCCATGGATCTCGACAATCTCCTGTCGCAGCGCGACGACATCAACCGCAGCCTGCTGTCGGTCGTCGATCAGGCGGTCCAGCCATGGGGCGTCAAGATGAATCGCATCGAGATCAAGGATATCTCGCCGCCGCGCGATCTGGTGGAATCCATGGCGCGCCAGATGAAGGCCGAGCGCGACAAGCGGGCCGCCATTCTCGAAGCCGAAGGCCTGCGTCAGGCCGCGATCCTGCGCGCCGAGGGCGAGAAGCAGTCGGTGGTTCTTGAGGCCGAAGGCCGCCGCGAAGCCGCCTTCCGCGATGCCGAGGCACGCGAGCGCTCAGCCGAGGCCGAAGCCAAGGCCACCGAAATGGTAAGCAACGCCATTGCCACCGGAGACGTCCAGGCGATCAACTACTTCGTGGCCAACAATTACATCAAGGCGCTCGAAGCGCTTGCCACCTCGCCCAACCAGAAGGTTCTGATGCTGCCGGTCGAGGCCGCTTCGGTGATCGGATCGATCGGCGGCATTGCCGAGATCGCGCGCGAGGCCTTCGGCGGAGATCCCAGCAAGACGCCATCGCGCCGGACCGGCGTGCCCGGCGTTCCGGCCAAGCCGCAATGACGGGGCGGGTGCCATGACGGACGTCATGCAGCATCTGGGCCCCTGGCTCTGGTGGGTTCTGGCGGGAGTCCTGCTGATCCTCGAGCTTTTCGCGCCGGGCGTGTTCCTCATCTGGCTGGGCATCGCCGCCGCCGGTGTGGCCCTGGTCAACGTGGTCTTCGACCTGACATGGCAATGGCAGTTCCTTCTGTTTGCCGCCCTGTCCGTGTTGAGCGTCTATGTCGGCCGCGCTGTGAACGCACGCTCTCAGGCCGGTTCCAGCGATCAGCCGCATCTGAACCAGCGGCTGCAGGGTTTTGTCGGCCGCCGCTACACGCTGGCCGAACCCATCAAGGATGGCCGCGGCCGGCTGACCATCGAAGATACGGTCTGGGACATCGCCGGCCCTGATTCTCCCAAGGGGGCGCACGTGCGGGTCGCCGCGATCGACGGCATGCGCCTGATCGTCGAACGCGCCTGATCCCGTCGCGGTCGCGTGGCGGCACAGTCCGTCAACGTACCATTAACCATGTTGCCGTTAGCTGGCTCCCGGTTCTGGAGTGGCATGGGGAATGGTGTTCCGCCCGGCGATCGCATGGGTTCTGGCGGCAAGTGGCGTCATTGGCGTCGTGCCGGCGGCTGCCCAGTCGACCGATGCGGTGCCGCCCGTCCTGCAGCAGGAGGTCGATCCGGCATTGCCCGATTCGGGACCGGTTTCGGGCCTGCCGCAGGCCGAGCCTGAGCAGCCGCCGCCCTTGCGCCGCGGCAACGATGTCGATCCCTTTGCACCGGCCGGGATCGAGGCCGGAGGACTGACGCTCTACCCCTCCATCACCATCGGCCCCGTCTTCACCAGCAATGCCAGTGCAAGCCCGGACGGTTCGGCCGATGCCGGCATCAGCATCGGGCCGGCGCTGCGCATCGAGAGCGACTGGGTCCGGCATTCCTATACCGCGGACTTCGAAGGGGACTTCGACTTCTACGCGCGCAACAGCGATCTCACGTCGCGCGATGTGGATGCCACCAACACGCTGACACTCGACGTCCGGCGCGACACGTCGCTGGCCCTTACGGCCAGCTATGTCGTCACCCAGTCCGGGCTTGAAGACAATGACGTGCCGTCGGATGCCGTCGGCTACCAGACCGAGCATATCGTCACCGGATCGGCGGCACTCACCCATGGCTACGGCCCGCTCGAATTCGAACTGGCGGCGGCCACGAGCTACAACAAGTACGGCGACGTGAAGCTGCAGGGCGGCGGCACGCAGGACAATTCGGACCGCGACTACTACGAACCCTCGGCCGCTCTGCGCGTCACCTATGTGGATCCGCCGGTTCTCAAGCCCTTCGCCGAAGTCGCCTATGCGCCGCGCCGGCATATAGAAACCAGGGACCGCAATGGCCTCGACCGCAATTCGGATGGTTATGCCGTGGGCGCCGGCGTCACCATCGCAGGCGATCCCATCTGGCAGGGCGAGCTCGCGCTCACCTATCTCTGGCGGAACTACGCCGATCCTTCCCTGCAATCCCAGTCCATTCTCGGCCTGAACGGTTCGCTCACCTGGAGTCCGACGGAGCTGACCAGCATCGTCCTCTCCTTCGAGACCAATCTCGACGAGACCACCGATCCGGATGCCTCCGCGGCGCGCAGCTGGGAGATCGATGTGGAGGCCACGCGGGCCGTGCAGGACAATGTCAATCTGATCGCCAGCGGAAGCGTCCAGATCTCCGACGAGGATGGCCCCACCGATGTCACCTATGGCGCCGGCTTCGGCATCGAATGGCGGATGAGCCCGGTCCTCGCCTGGTCCGCCGCCTATGACTTCACCTGGCTTGATGCGGCAGACGGCGAGCGGAACTACACCGAACACCTGGTGACGGCGGGCATCACCCTGTCACGCTGAAGCCGGCAATCGCGACGTCCGTCACAACCCGCCATGCGTCGCGAGGATCTTCTTCAGCGCTTCGCGGAAGCTGTCACTCAGGTCGTCGCGTTCCAGTGCGAAGGCGACATTGGCCGACAGGAAGCCCACCTTGTCGCCGCAGTCATAGGTGGTGCCCTCGTATTTCACGCCCCAGAACCTGTCACGCGCCATCAGGCGGATCATGGCGTCGGTGATCTGGATCTCGCCGCCGGCCCCGGCCTCCTGCCTTTCGATCTCCGCGAAAATCTCGGGCTGCAGGATGTAGCGGCCCGAAATGATGAGGTTCGAAGGTGCCGCTTCGCGCTTCGGTTTTTCGACCATCTGGTCGATGGCGAAGGCATTGCCCTTCCAGTCCTTGGCGCCCACGACGCCATAGCGATGCACATGCTCCCAGGGCACTTCTTCCACGGCGATGACATTTCCGCCGCCGCGGGCCTCGTAGACATCCATCATCTGGCGGAGGCAGCCGGGCTTCGCATGCATCACCATGTCCGGAAGCAGCAGGGCGAAGGGTTCGCCACCAACGAGCTTGCGGGCGCACCAGACGGCGTGTCCGAGACCCAGCGGTTCCTGCTGGCGGGTAAAGCTGGTCTGCCCCGCGCCCGGGAGATCCTGCTCCAGGAGGTCGAGCTCCGCCGACTTGCCCCGTCTGCGCAGCGTCGACTCCAGTTCGTACTGCTTGTCGAAGTGATCCTCGATGACACCCTTGTTGCGCCCGGTGACGAAGACGAAGTGTTCGATCCCCGCCTCGCGGGCCTCATCCACCGCCAGCTGGATGACTGGCCTGTCCACCACCGTCAGCATCTCCTTCGGCATGGCCTTGGTGGCCGGCAGGAAGCGCGTTCCGAGCCCGGCCACGGGAAAGACGGCTGTGCGAATAGGACGTGTCATGAATTTACCCCAGATTAACGCCAATCATCCCTGGCGGTTCCACCGTTAAGCGGACATTTGCATGGAATGGTCAAGACATCCCATATCAGTTTTGCCGGGATGTTAACGAAGGGCGGGTGGGCATGAGTGTCTTGGTCACGGGCGGCGCGGGCTATATCGGAAGCCATATGGTTCTGGCGCTCACGGATGCCGCCGAAGACGTCGTCGTTCTGGATAATCTCTCGACCGGGCACTGGTGGGCGATCTCGCCCAAGGCGCGGCTGGTGGAAGGCGACATCGGCAACGAAGAACTTCTGGACCGGCTCATGGCCGAACACCGCTTCGATGCGGTGGTGCATTTTGCCGGGTCCATCGTGGTTCCGGATTCGGTCAGCGATCCGCTGGGCTACTACCTGAACAATACCGTGAAGTCGCGGATGCTGATGGCCTGTGCCGTCAAGGCCGGAATTCCGCGGTTCATCTTTTCCTCGACCGCCGCCGTCTACGGCAATCCGCTGACCATGCCGGTCTTCGAAGACGAGGTGCCGGCTCCCATTTCGCCCTATGGCAGGTCGAAGCTGATGACCGAGTGGATGCTGCAGGACGTCCATGCCGCCCAGGGCCTGCAATATGTGGCGCTGCGCTATTTCAATGTCGCGGGCGCCGATCCGCAGGGCCGGTCCGGCCAGTCGACGCCACGCGCCACCCATCTGATCAAGGTGGCCTGCCAGACGGCGCTGGGACAGCGCAGCCACATGGATGTCTTCGGCACCGACTACGACACGCCCGACGGTACCTGCCTGCGCGACTACATCCATGTCACCGACCTCATCGCGGCCCATATGGATGCGCTGGCGCATCTGCGCCGCGGCGGCGAGAGCGGCATCTTCAACTGCGGCTATGGCAAGGGCTATTCGGTGCTGGAGGTCATTGCCGCGGTCGAACGGGCCCATGGTGCCGGCTTCAAGGTGAACCGGGCAGGGCGCCGCGCCGGCGATCCGGCCGGCATCGTTGCGGGGGCCGACCGGGTGCGCCAGGTGCTGGGCTGGCAGCCCCGGCATGCCGATCTCGATGAGATCGTGCGCTCCGCCCTGGACTGGGAACGCAAGCTGGCCGCGCGCAACGCGGCCTGATTGAGGCCGCATTTGGCGGCTGAACTGGTCTCCTGTTAGGCTTGGGCAGAGCTTGCCCGAATCGCAGAGGGACCATGCACAGACGCAGATTTGTCATCGCCTCGATCCTGCTGCCGCTGGCAGGCGGCCCGGCGTTGGCCGATGCCAAGTTCGAGGCCTTCATCCAGACGCTCTGGCCGTTGGCCAAGGCCAATGGCATCTCGCGGTCGCTGTTCGATGCCGCCTTCGAAGGCATCACCGAACCCGATCCCCTGGTCCTGAAACTCGCCAACAATCAGCCGGAGTTCACCTCCACCACATCGGCCTATCTGGAAAAGGCCGTCACGCCCATCCGCATCGAGACCGGGCGCGAGATGAAGGAGGCAAATGCCAAGCTGCTCTCTGCCATCGAGAAGAAATACGGCGTCGACCGCCATATCCTTCTCGGCATCTGGGGCATGGAATCCAATTTCGGCAAGGACAAGGGCTCGATGAAGGTGATGCGCTCGCTCGCCACCCTCATGTATTCGGGCCGCCGCAAGCAGTTTGCCCGCGAGCAGTTCGTGGCCGCGCTGAAGATCCTGAAGCGTGGCGTGGTGAAGCCTGAGAGCTTCACCGGGTCCTGGGCCGCGGCCATGGGCCATACGCAGTTCATTCCGACCTCCTATCTCTCCTATGCCGTCGACTGGACCGGCGACGGCACCAAGGACATCTGGAATTCGAAGGAAGACGCGTTGGCCTCGACCGCCAACTACCTGGCCAAGGCGGGCTGGAAGAACGATCGTCCCTGGGGCTGGGAAGTGGAGCTGCCGAAGAACTTCAACAAGGCGCTGATCGGCCGCAAGCACTGGAAGACCGTCGCCGAATGGGAGAAGCTCGGCATCAGGCGCGCCGATGGCAAGGACTTCGGATCGAAGTCCGCCGATGCCTTCGTTATGGTGCCGCAGGGCGTCGACGGGCCGCGCTTTCTCGTGACGCGGAACTTCCTCGCCATCATGGACTACAACAT
Organism: Alphaproteobacteria bacterium; assembly: GCA_026400595.1. Lineage (GTDB taxonomy): Bacteria > Pseudomonadota > Alphaproteobacteria > Rhizobiales > Aestuariivirgaceae > Aestuariivirga. The sequence goes on from JAPLOT010000037.1 coordinate 8,587, forward strand.
CTCGCATTCCTACGCGCTGGCGGTGGGTCATCTGGCCGATCGCATCCGCGGGCAGGGCGCCTTCGTGGGCGCCTGGCCCGATGTCGATTTCGACCTGTCCTTCGCGCAGCGCGTTGAACTGCAGAAGCGGCTCAATGCGCTGGGCTACAACACCGGCGGCGACGATGGCCGCTTCGGCGCCCGGACCTATGAGGCGATCATCGCCTTTCAGAAGAGCGCGGGGCTGCCGCTTGACGGCCGCCCGTCGCTCAAGCTTCTTGAACGCGTGCGCAAGGCAGGATGAGCACCATGTTCCGACGCATCGGCCTCCTGTTCGTCCTGCTCTGCGCGGGCATGGCTGCGGCCCTGGCGCAGACGGCCGAGACCCCGGTGATGGGATCGACCGGGACGGCTGCTGCAACGGAGGAAAAGCAGCAGACACAGATCCTGGTCATCGGTGATGCCCTGGCCGGCGGGTTGGGGGCCGGGCTTTCGCGCATGGCCGATGCCGAAACCTATGTCGTCACCAACCGCTTCAACGAGGAATCCGGCCTGGCGCGGCCGGAAGTCTATGACTGGGCCGATCGGCTTCCCAAGATTCTCGAAAGCAACAGCTTCGATGTCATCGTCGTGATGCTGGGCACCAATGACCGGCAGCAGATCCGCGACGGCAATCTGCGTTACGCTTTCGGCGCTCCGGAGTGGACACAGGCCTATGAGGCGCGGCTCGACCGCCTGCTGAACGAACTGGCCGCATCGGGCGCAAGCATCTACTGGGTCGGGCTGCCGCCCATGGGCGATCCCGAATATGACGAGGCCATGACCTCGATCAGCGCCCTGCAGAAGGCGCGGGCCGAGGCCAAGGACGTCCGCTTCATCGACATGCGTCCGTTCTTCCTGTCGGAGGATGGCCGCTACACCGACATGGGCAAGGATGATAACGGCGCGATCGTGAAACTGCGCGGGCGCGATGGCGTCAGCTTCTTCAAGACGGGCAACAACCGCATGGGCGGCATCGTGCTGGATGCCATCGCGAAGGCGGAACCCGCAGCCGTGCCGGAGGAGGACACCTCCGCCGGGATTGCCGCCGAGGCGGCCATCGTGCGGGCGCCCCTGCCGCAACGCGCCGTGCCGGAGTTCGGGCAGGCCCTGCTGCAGGGTGAGCCTCTGACCATGCGGCCGCGGGATATCTCGACCACTGCCTTGCTGGTGCTGGGCCGGGGATCGTCCATGTCGCCGGCCGAGGCCTCGGCAGCACTGGCATCGATCACCGAACCGGGAAGTGCCGCTGCCGCGCTCTTCAGCGATGGCGTGATCGTCAAGCCGCCGGCGGGCCGCCTGGATGATTTCTCGGTTCCGCCCAGGCCTGCGGCGGAGTGACGCCTAAAGCTGAAGGAGATGAGATGGAATCACGGTTCCTCCCTCCCCCTTGTGGGGAGGGCCGGGGTGGGGGTCGGGAAATCTGTCAGAGAAACAATGAATTCAAGAGGTGGACTTCGGAGCGACCCCCACCCTTGATCCCTCCCCACAAGGGGGAGGGAAACGGAGGCGCTCTTTCGTCTCGATTGATTCAACTCTAGGGCGACGCGGGTTCGGCGTGGCGGAGGATGGCGATGTATTCGCGCGTCCAGCTTGTCGGAATTGACAGCGGCAACAGCAGCAGCGCGAGCATGGCAATCGGCAGCAAGACGGGAATTCTCGCTGCGGCCGGGGGAGTCCGGGCGGGCCATGCCGGTGCCGGCCGGCGCAGGCAGATCGCCAACATTGCTGCCCCGGCCACGGCCATGGCGAGATTGAACCACTGTCCGGGGCCGAGGCCCCAGAGAACCGACTCGTAGTCGCGCAGCTGGTCGACCAGGAATCGGAGACCCCCGTAGCCCAGCAGGAAGACGGCGGTGGCAACGCCCCGCCCGGCGGGCCATCGCCGCAGCGTGGCCATCAGCAGGGGGACGAGCAGAAGATTCTTGGCGCCATCATAGAGCGCCACCGGATGCCGGAAGCCTTCGACATCGGGGAACTTGACGCCCCAGGGCAGCGTCGTGACGGTTCCGATCACCCCGCCTTCGATGAAGTTGCCGATGCGGCTGATGCCGAGGATGAAGGCAGCTGCGACGACCAGGCTGTCGATCAGCATCAGCACCGGCGTCGCTGTCAGCCATGCCGTCAGCACGGCGGCCAGAACCGCACCGATCAGCACGCCATGGCTGGCCATGCCGCCGCGCCAGAGCTGCGGAATCTGGGCAGGTTTCTCCCGGTACCAATCCCATTCGTAGACGGCGATGTCGAAGATGCGCGCGCCGATGAGAATGAAGGCTGCGAAGATCACGCCGGCGAGAAGCACCTCGCGCGCCGACCAGCCCAGTGACCGGCGCTGCCATGCCATCCAGGCAAGCATGAAGGCAAAGCCCGAGCTATAGGCGAAGCCATACCAGTAGACCTCCAGCCCGGCGACCGTGAACATGACCGGATCGATGTTGTGCACGTAACCCAAGGACTGGCCCTCCTGCAGCTTGATCGCAGCTCCGGTCCCGGCACGCCTTGATGCGAGTCAATCTCTGTTGAGGGAGCGGATGGCAGTACAGAAACGGAGGATCTCGTCCTCCGTGTTGTAGTAGTGCAGGCTGGCGCGCACCACGTCGCGATAGCCGCGGCGCAGGAGGTCGAAGCGGGCGCGCTCGCCCGAGGAGACGGAGACGTTGATCGCCTGCTGGCGCAGCCGCGCATGCACCTCCGCTGCCGCGCGCCCTGCCGCGACGAAGGTGACGATGCCGCAGCGCATCTCGCCCGTATCGGTCAGCGTCATGCCGGGGCAGGCAGCCAGTTGGCGCCGCAGCACCGCGCCCAATGCAAGAACGCGGGCTTCGATGCGATCCATGCCGATCGACCGCGCATAGCGCATCGCCTCGGCAAGCCCGAGCTTGCCCGCATAGTAGCACTCCCAGTTCTCGAAGCGGCGCGCAGCGGGCGCCAGCTCATAGGCATCGTCGGCCGTCCAGTCGGCGGAATGGAGATCGACGAAGACCGGGTCCATGCGATTGGCGAGGTCCCGCTTCACATAGAGAAAGCCGGTGCCGCGCGGCCCGCGCAGGAACTTGCGGCCGGTGGCCGAAAGCATGTCACAGCCGATGGCCCTGACGTCGACCTGCAGCTGGCCGACCGACTGACAGGCGTCGAGCAGATAGGGGATGCCGTGCGCGCGGGCCACCTGGCCGATCTCGGCGGGCGGATTCACCAGTCCGCCGTGGGTGGGAATGTGGGTGATGGAAATGAGCCTGGTGCGCCCGTCGATCATGCGGCGCAGCGCCGCAACATCGGTCTGGCCGGATGCGTCATCCGGAACGATCCGCACAACGACGCCCTTGCGCTTCGCGATCTGCAGGTAGGCGAGATAGTTGCTGGAGTACTCGGCGGCGGCTGTCAGGATGACGTCGCCGGCGCCCAGCGGCAGGGAATAGAAGGCCATGTCCCAGGCCCGTGTCGCGTTCTCGACATAGGCGATCTCGTCGGGTGCGGCGCCGATCAGCCCCGCGGCCTCGGCGTAGAAACTGTCGATGGCGGCACTCGCCTCGGCCTTGGCCTCGTAGCCGCCGATCTCGCGCTCGCGCTCCAGGTGGCCGACGACCGCGTCATGCACGCAGTCGGGCGTCAGCGACGATCCGGCATTGTTGAAGTGCAGGACATGCTGGGTTCCGCGCGTCTCGGCGCGGAACCGTGCCACCTCCTGCGGCGTCATCGCGGCAGGACCGTCTCGCCCATGAGATAGCCATCAACCGCGCTGGCCGCCTGGCGGCCTTCGCGGATCGCCCAGACCACCAGCGACTGGCCGCGGCGCATGTCGCCGGCCGCGAAGACCTTGTCGATGCTGGTGCGATAGTCGTTGGTGTTGGCCGCCACATTGCCGCGCGGATCGAGGCTGACGCCGAGCGACGTGAGCAATCCCTCAT
>JAPLOT010000102.1 GCA_026400595.1 Alphaproteobacteria bacterium
GGGCGCGTGCGGCCGGACCATGCTGCAGAATTTCCTCTTCGTCCATCAGCCCTGCATAGGTTTCCAGCCAGCAGTCCGAATGCAGCTGCCCCATGATTTCAGCGTCATCAGGCGGCGGCGGACCGTAGTCGATCGTCAACTCTCCATGGCCTCCAGTTCGTCGATCATGCCGGAGATCACCGACAGGCCCTTGTCCCAGAAGGTGGGATCGGCGGCATTGAGGCCGAAGGGGCGCAGCAGGTCGGAATGGTGCTTGGTGCCGCCGGCCTTCAGCATCTCGAAGTACTTGTCCTGGAATCCCTGGGCGCTTTCGCGGTAGCGCGCATAAAGCGAATTCACCAGGCAGTCGCCGAAGGCATAGGCGTAGACATAGAAGGGCGAGTGGATGAAGTGCGGGATATAGGCCCAGAATGTCTCGTATCCCGGCCCGATCTCGATGCTGTCGCCCAGGCTCTCACCCTGCACCTCCAGCCAGATCGCGCTGATCTGGTCGGGCGTGAGTTCGCCCGACTTGCGCGCCGTGTGGAGCCTGCGCTCGAAGCTGTAAAAGGCAATCTGGCGCACCACCGTGTTGATCATGTCTTCGACCTTCGAGGCCAGCAGCGCCTTGCGCTTCTTCGGGTCGGTCGTCTGCTTGAGCAGCGCCTGGAAGGTCAGCATCTCGCCGAATACGCTGGCCGTCTCAGCCAGGGTCAGCGGCGTCGAGGCCATCAGCGCGCCCTGGCGCGCCGCCAGCACCTGGTGCACGCCATGCCCCAGTTCATGCGCCAGAGTCATCACGTCGCGCGTCTTGCCCATGTAGTTGACCAGCACATAGGGATGCGCCGAAGGCACGGTCGGATGCGCGAAGGCGCCGGGCGCCTTGCCGGGACGCGTCGGCGCATCGATCCAGCGTTTGTCGAAGAAGGTCTGTGCAATGGATGCCATTTCCGGCGCGAAGCTGCGATAGGCGGAGAGGACGAGGTCCCTTGCTTCGGCCCAGGGCACTTCGCGATTGTCCTCCGCCGGCAGCGGGGCGTTGCGGTCCCAATACATGAGCTTGGGTTTGCCCAGCCATTTCGCCTTCATCTTGTAGTAGCGGTGCGACAGGCGTGGATAGGCCCTGCTGGTGGACTCGACCAGGGCCGCGACCACCTCCGGCTCGACGCGGTTCGACAGATGGCGCGCGTCGGCGATGTCCTTGAAGCCGCGCCACCGGTCGGAGATCTCCTTGTCCTTTGCCAGCGTGTTGGTGATCAGCGTGAAGACGCGCAGGTTCTCCTTGAAGGTCTTGCCCAGCGCCTCGGCGCCGGCCCGGCGCCTGGCCTCGTCCGGACTGACCATGAGATTCAGCGTCGGCTCGAGCGCCAGATCTTCGCCATCCACGACAAAACGCAGGCCGGCGATGGTCTCGTCGAAGAGGCGATTGAACGCCATGGCACCCGTCTGCGACTTTTCCAGGAAGAGCTCCTCGATCCTGTCATCGAGCTGATAGGGCTTCTCCATGCGGAGGTTCTCGATCCATGGCCGGTAGTGCGCGAGGGCGGGTACCTGCATGGATGCATTCAGCGCGGCGTCATCAATGCGATTGAGTTCGAGTTCGAAGAACAGCAGCAGCGCGTAGATGTCCGTCATGCGTGCATTCACGTCGCCGTAGAACTTCCCGCGCGCCGGGTCGGTCGTGTCGCCGACATAGTAGAGCTGCGCATATGAGCCGGTGCGCCCCAGCAGATCGGACAGCGCCTCGTATTCCTTCAGCGCCTGCGCAAGTTCGGCGCCCGACAGCGTGGCGAGCTTGCCCCGGTAGCGGGCGGCAAAAGCCCTGGCATCGGCCTCGCCGCGGTCCATGTCGGCCTTGAACTCGGGGGCATCCGGCCCGGCATAGAGGTCCGCGAGATTCCATTCGGGCAGCACGCCCAGTGCGGCAGAAGCGGTCATTTGCGATCCTTCATCAGATTTCAGCCAGATATGGCCCATCGCCCGACCTTGGGCAACCCGAGCATCCCCCGTGATGACGATGAATTCATGGCGGCAGCGTGCCGTTCAGCGCAGCGCCCGCAATGCGTTGAGGATGACCGCGAGGTCAATTGCCTCCTGCAGCAAGGCACCCTGGATGACCGAAAGATAGCCCAAGGCGGCAACGACCATCGCGACGACCGAAAGTCCGAGGCCAATGATGACACTCTCCAGGGCAATCTTGCGTGCCCGACGCGAGATCTCAACGGCATCGGCAATGCGCTCCAGCCGGTCGACCAGCAAGACGGCGTCGGCAGCCTCTGCCGAAGCCGCCGAACCGCGGGCGCCCATCGCGATGCCGACGTCGGCGGCCGCCAGCGCCGGCGCATCATTGACCCCGTCGCCGGCCATCAGTACCGTGCCATGGCGCCGCTCGGCGATCACGATGTCGACCTTGCCCGCCGGCGTGAGTTCGGCGCGGACATCGTCAAGCCGCAACGCCCCACCGATCTTCTCCGTCACCGCGCGGCTGTCGCCGGATGCCAGCACGATCCGTTCGATACCGGCCTGCCGCAGCCGCGACAGGGCAGCCGGCGCATCGTCGCGAAGCGTATCGGCCATGATCAGGTGGCCCGCGTGCTTGCCGTCGACGGCAACCGCGACAGTCACGGCCCCGGTCTGCGCCGCGCCGCGCGGCAGGTGCTTGCGCTTCAGCAGCCGGCGGACGAAACCGTCTCCGCCAACATGGACGCGATGCTGCCCGACCCATCCGGTGATCCCCTCGCCCGCCGTCTCGCGCGCCCTGCGCGGCTGGGTCAGCTTCAGGTGGCGAAGATGGGCCGCGGCCACGATGGATTGCGCCATGGCGTGGTTCGAAGCCTGATCCAGCGATGCGGCAAGGGACAGGATGTCGTCGGCCTTCCATCCCGGCTGGGCGTCAATTCCGGTCAGCTCGGCCCGGCCGTGAGTCAGGGTTCCGGTCTTGTCGATCACGAGGACCTTGGCCTTTGCCATTGCTTCGAGCACCGGACCGCCCTTGAGCAGCACCCCTTGCTTGGCGGCCCGGCTGATCCCCGCAATGATCGCGACTGGCACCGCCAGGATGAGCGGACAGGGCGTGGCCACAACCAGGACGGCGAGCAGCCGCAACCGGTCTCCAGACATGAAATAGGCCGCTGCCGCGATCATCACGGTGAGCAGCAGGAACCAGATGGCGTATCGATCCGCCAGGCGGACCATGGGCGCCTTTGCCGTCTGGGCCTCCCGGACCAGGCGCACGATGGCCGAATAGGCGCTCTCGGCCGCGCTTTTTGTCACCACGAGATCGAAAGCCATGTCCAGGCTCAGGGCGCCGCTCGGAACCTCGTGCTCCGCCGCGGCCTTGACCGGAACCGACTCGCCGGTCAGCGCCGACAGGTCAAGCAGGGCGCCGCCCGCCAGGATCCGGCCATCGGCCGGCACGATATCGCCCTGGCGCACGAGGATCCGATCGCCCGGCCGCAGGTCATCGATGCCGCAGGATTCAAGCTCGCCATCGCGATAGCGCAGGGCCGTCTTGGGCGCGCGGTCCAGCAGCGCCTTCATTTCGGCGGTCGCCCGGCTGGAGGCGTAGTCCTCCAGCAGCTGGCCGCCCGCGTACATCAGCGCGACGACAGCCGCGGCAAGATTTTCACCGAAGGCGATGGCCGCAGACATGGAGAGGGCCGCAACGATATCGAGACCGAATTCGCCGCGGCCAAGCGATTTCAGGATCTGGATCAGCAGGGCCGCCAGCACGATGACGGCCGCGCCGCCCCAGAATGCCTCCGCCAAGCCGTTCCGGCCTGCCCATCCCGCGGCAAAGCCGAGGACGAGCCCGGATGCCGACACCAGAGACAGCAGGATCTTGCCCGGATTCACCGATTTGTCCTTGTTATCTTATCACGCTAGCACAGGAACGATGCGCGCAACTGATCCTGGTCAAGACACCGGGAATGTTCCTAAACGTGCTAGGTCATTAAGTCCGCCTTTACCCTTAACTGCCAGACTCGCGATCCTCAGCTGGCACAGATACAAGCCGGCTCGAAACCGAGACCAGCGCCAACACACCTGATTTCAAAGGACCGGTCGTTCCAGCATGGCTTCCCGCGTATTGATTGTAGAAGACGATCCGGCACAGCGCCGCATCCTCGAAGAACTGGTCAAGCGTTTTGGTTTTGATCCGATCGCTGTCGATGGCGGTGCCAAGGGCCTCGATGCCTTGCGCGCCAGTTCCGGGGGCACCATCGAACTTGTGATTCTCGATCTCAACATGCCCGGGATGGATGGGCTGGAGTTCCTCGAACGGGTCCAGGGCATCCGCGGCGATCTGCCCGTCATCGTTCAGACGGCCCAGGGCTCGATTGAGACGGTGATCAAGGCCATGCGGGCCGGCGCTGACGACTTCGTGGTCAAGCCGATCTCGCCGGAACGGCTCAAGGTATCGATGCAGAACCTTCTGAAGGTCAATGCGTTGACCGAAGAGGTCAAGCGGCTGAACAAGAAGGTTGGCGGAGCGCTGTCGTTCGATGACCTCATCGCGTCTTCCCCGGCCATGGCGAACGTCCTTCGGCTTGGTCGCCGCGGGGCACAGTCCAATATCCCGATCCTCATCGAGGGCGAATCGGGCGTCGGCAAGGAAATGATCGCCCGCGCCATCCAGGGTGAGAGCGACAGATCCGGACGCCCCTTCGTGGCCGTCAACTGCGGCGCAATCCCGGAGAATCTCGTCGAGTCGATTCTGTTCGGCCATGAAAGAGGTGCTTTCACCGGTGCCACCAGCCGTCACCCCGGCAAGTTCCAGGAAGCCGATGGCGGCACGCTGTTCCTGGATGAAGTCGCCGAACTGCCCCTCGACATGCAGGTGAAGCTGCTGCGCGCAATTCAGGAAGGTGAAATCGATCCAGTCGGCGCTCGCAAGCCGGTGAAGGTCAATATCCGCCTTGTGTCGGCCACCAATCGCAACATGATCGAAATGGTGAAGGCCGGCATGTTCCGCGAGGATCTTTACTACCGCCTCAACGTCTTCCCCATCATGGTGCCGCCGCTGCGCGACCGCAAAGAGGACATCCCGGCCCTCGTCGACCATTTCATCACGCGCTTTGCGGCCGAGGAAGGCCGCAAGGTGCGCGGCATCGCGCCGGATGCCCTCGCGCTACTGCGCGCCTATGCCTGGCCAGGCAATGTCCGGCAACTCGAGAACACCGTGTTCCGCGCCATCGTACTGTGCGAGGGCGACACGCTGGGGATCGAGGACTTTCCGCAGATTGCAGCCCTGGTCGACGGTTACGAGGTGAAGATTCCCGCAGCGCCGGCGGCCCCGCCAAAGCCGGTTCTGCCACAGGGCACGGCCGCAATTGCCGGGTCCGCGCGCTCGTCAGGAGGTGCGGTCAGCGACGGCATGGCGCTGGGCATTCCGGTTGTCACCGAAGGTGGGCACATGCGCAAGCTAGAAGATGTGGAAGCCGACATGATCCGCATGGCCTTGCATCGCTATCGCGGCCAGATGTCTGAAGTTGCACGAAAACTCGGCATCGGGAGATCGACCCTTTATCGCAAGATGAAGGAATTGGGGCTTGAGGAAGCCGCCGGCTGACACCGCGAGACACACACCGCAATGTGAGGGTGTGGATATCTCTTTGGGTTGAACTCCACCGGCATGACCATTAAGGATTGGGCTCAAGAGGGTTAAGGGAGTCCCGATGTCCAGGCTGGCCTTGAAGATCGGCATTGCCGCGCTCGCCATCGTCGTGGCTGCAGGCGCAGCCGAGGCCAGTGAACGCACCAAGAAAAAGAAGAAGGGCTTCTTCGCCGCACTTTTCGGCGAGTCAACCAATACGCAGCGCAAGAAGGCCAAGAAGAACCGCCGCTTCCTCTTCGGCAGCAATGACGACGTCAAGATCATCAGCGGATCCGAGTCCGACATCACCCGAGGCCGCTACGACGATGATCCGGAGCCCAGCCCTGGGCTGGGCATGGGCAATCTGACCTATGTGCCCGACAAGCTTGCACTTCTGGGCAATGCGAAGTTCACCGAGCCACGTCCGGCCGATCCGGCGTCCGCAGCCATCATGGATGCGCTGGCAAGCGACGACACGGGCATTCGCATCCTTCCCGCGGCCCGCGACGCCATCCTCGACCACTACCGGTCGACAGGATTCAGGCCTGTCTGGCTGACGGGCCAGGCGCTCCAGCCGCGCGCGGAGAATCTCTTGAAGCTGCTGTCGGCTGCCGGTGACGAAGGGCTCGATCCGGCGAACTACCTGCCTCCCGCTTTGACCTCCTTCAGCGCCCCCCTGCCCAGCTGGGACGCCGCCGCGATGGCCCGCCTCGACATCGGGCTGACGGCCATGGCGGTCAAATATGCCCGGCACGCGTCGGGCGGCGAGTTCGATCCGCGCCGCCTGTCCGCCTACAATGATGTCGAGCCGGCATGGGTACCTGCCAGCCAGGCCCTCAAGGTGCTGGCCTGGTCGCCCTTCCCGGTTGAATATCTCAGCAGTCTTCATCCGCAGCTCGAGGCCTACGCAGCCCTGAAGAAGGCGTTGGCGGAAAGCCGCGAAGCCCTTGCCACGCCGGCTCCGGAACCGATTCCCGACGGGAAGATCATCCGCATCGGCATGTCCGACGAACGCATGCCCGAGATTCGCGCGCGCCTTGCGGAGAAGGGATTTGGACCAGAGGGCGACTACATCCCGGTTGATCCCCTTGTCCTCGACACCGAGTTCTCCGCGCGCCTCAAGA
>JAPLOT010000562.1 GCA_026400595.1 Alphaproteobacteria bacterium
GCCGACGCGGCCAGCAATCCACTCCAGGGCATCACGGCGGCCCATGCGCAGGTGATGGGCAACGAGATCAGCGAAGCTACCACCCTGCCCCAGTTCATGATCGAACCAGAGACCGGCCCGCTCGCCGGACATCACCAGCGACAGGCTGCCCTTGCGGCCCCAGCGCCATTCATCGGGTGTGCGTAGGCCAGGCTTGCCGAGCAGTTCGAGCGCAAGCACTCTCACCCGGGCGCGGACCTCGCGGTCGAATGCCTGCCAGTCGCGGCCGCTCATCGCGCATACCCCGCAACAGGCACGCCGGCATGCGCTGCCGCTTCTACGGCGGCAGTGGCTGAGTGCAGGTTCTGGAACGTGCAGTGCGGCAAGGCGGAGCGGACCCGAATTCATGAGTTTCGAGCCCGTGTTCTGCCGTGTGTGCAGCCGCTCTCGCGACGTTCGAAGCGGTCATGCCGTCACGGGCACGCACGCCGGGAGCGGTTCAATCCATGAGCAAAAGCCGGCTTCGTATGAGCTTGTGGAGGCAGCCTTCTCGATTCCAATGTTGTCCACAGGGGACTCGCGTGCGCCGACGACGCAGGGCTTAACCCGCACTGCCGCGAATCAGGCGAAGGGCTCCACCCTACGGGTCCTGGTCAGGCAAAGGGTTCCACCCCCACGGTGGTGACCGGACGGAAGTTTGTCGCACCAGAATGATGACATAGGTACGCGCGAGTTTAGCGTGTCCAAGGGAACCCTTTCAACGTTGAGATCCTCAACCTTGAAACCAGAGACATGACGTCTGAGGCCGCCCATCGCGCGATCACGCAAGTCACCGTCATATCCTGTGCGCCGCAATCCCGAAAAACCCTGTGGATTGGCAGGCCTCAACTGGCAGCATGGTGAAGGGGTGTTGTATGATTACAGACCCGATCCCGGGGAAAGACGTTCATGGCAAACGAACCGCCCATGTTGCAGTTGGCCAAAGTGGTTGCCAGATCGATGGCATCGGGAAAGCCGTCTTCGGGAATGCAACAGATCGGCGACGCTCTCTCATCGGATCCTTCTTCCGTTTGTCAGGTTGTCGACTTGATCTTCGGTCAGGCGGCGAAGAAGAAACCCGCCGAAAGGATTCTCGAGTCCCTCGCCTTCATGCTGGCGACAACGCTCGAGGTCCAGCGCTGGAAGGCCGAAAGCCACGGATCGGCCACAACGGATCTCATTGAGCAAGTCAAGCAACATGCCACTGCTCATGCCGGAAAGGAAAGCGTATCCACCCTGGCGATCGATGTAATCGCGGGTGCCTTCGCGCAAGCGAAACTGCCTCTCGGAGGCGATTTCGAAGCAATACTGGAGAACCGCTTCAGGAGCACTCCGCCTGCGTCATCCGAGGCGGCCATTGCGGACTTCGAACAGCATCTTGAAGAGATGGTGGCTGCTCTTGGAGGTGATCCCTTCCTTGTGCACGAGCAGTTGCTGGAGCTATTGGGCCGTATCCCGTCTCATACGAGGCCTGCCATGATCGGGATGCTGCCATTCATGAGAAGCGAAATCCTGCGTGAGGCTGCGGCAGGCTGGCTTCTGGACCAGGATGATGCCGTCTCAACGGTTGTGACGGACTCCCTCGCACAAGCGGCGGCACAAGGCCTTGTTTCCGGGAATACCGTCAACCGGCTGATCCAGATTCGAAACTGGATTGGCGAAGACAGGCGGCCGGCTGTCGATTCCATTGTCCGTACTGCCCGACAGAAAGGTGCTACCCCTTTGGCGCCCGCAAAGCTGCAAC
>JAPLOT010000572.1 GCA_026400595.1 Alphaproteobacteria bacterium
AGCGGCGTCCAGGCCCGTGCCCGCAAGGCCCGCTACGATCTCATGGGGGACTGGTGCAACGCCAATGCGGCAAGCGCGCTGCTCACCGCCCATACCCGCGACGATCAGGCCGAAACCGTGCTGATGCGCCTGCTGCGCACCGACAGCTTCGACAGTCTCGCCGGCATTCCGCAATTCGGCCAGTGGCACGGGCTGCCGCTCATCCGCCCGCTGCTGTCCTGTCGGCGCGCCGATCTGCGCGCCTACCTCGCCGCGCTCGGCCAGGACTGGATCGAGGACCCGAGCAACGACGACACGCGCTTCGAACGCGTCAGGCTGCGCCGGCTCATGCCCGCGCTGGAGGAGACCGGACTGACCGTCGAACGCCTTGCGGTCCTTGCCGAGTCCTGCCGGGACGTCGGCGATGCCATCGACGCGGCGGCGGGCCGCTGGTGCCGGGCGCACCTGGAGCAGGAGCCCGGCCTCTGCCGCATTCCCGCCGCGGATTTCGGCCGCCTGCCGCTGGCCCTGCGTGTCCGGATCCTCGGCGATGTCATCGCGCATTTCGGCGGCGGCGGAACGCCAGAGCGGGCCGAGCTGGAACGGCTTGCCGAGGCCATGGCGGCCGGAACCCTGTCGCGGCGGACGCTCGGCGGGGCCCTGGCCTGGCGGCGCCAGGCTTCGATCCTCATCGGGCGTGAACCGGCGCGCATCGATCCGCGTCCCGTTGCCGTGCCGGCGGCGGGCCAGCTCGTCTGGGACCGGCGCTATCTGGTCACGGCGCCGCCCGGCTCGGCGGTGCTTCCCGCCGCCGTGTCCGGGGTGCCGCGGCCCTCGCGCGACGTGCCGGCGGTGGTGTTCGGCGCCCAGCCGGTGGTGAAACTGCCGGATGGAAGCATGGTTCTGGCCCCGGCGCGGCCCGATGGCGGAGTGACCGCCCGCTTTGTCGCCTATCTTGCCGCCTGAGGCGTGGTAACGCTGTTGTTATGCTTGGAAATCGCCCGGCTCCGACCTATGTTAAGCCGCAACTGAGGGATCGCCGCCCGCCAGGCCATGAAGCCTGCGGAGAGAGTTGAGGAACACGTGAACCAATTTCGCAATTTTGCCGTCTGGATCGTCATCGCGCTGCTGCTCTTTGCGCTGTTTTCCCTGTTCCAGGGCCAGGTGACGCGATCGGGCGCCAGCGAGATCAGCTATTCCGAGTTCCTCGACAAGGCCAACAACGGCGGCCTGCAGTCGATCACCATCACCGGCGAGACCATCACCGGCAAGATGAGCGACGGCTCGACCCTGCAGACAACCGGCCCGCTGGTCTATTACGAGAACCAGATCAACGAGCTGCGCAACAAGAACATCCAGATCACCTTCCGCCCGGCGCAGAGCGATTCGCTGCTCACCAACGCGCTCATCTACTGGCTGCCCATGGTGCTTCTGATCGGCGTGTGGATCTTCTTCATCCGCCAGATGCAGTCCGGCTCCGGCAAGGCCATGGGCTTCGGCAAGTCCAAGGCGAAGCTGCTCACCGAGCGCCATGGCCGCGTCACCTTCGAGGACGTGGCCGGCGTCGAGGAGGCCAAGGACGATCTCGTCGAGATCGTCGACTTCCTGAAGGACCCGCACAAGTTCCAGCGCCTCGGCGGCAAGATTCCGAAGGGCGCGCTGCTGGTCGGCCCGCCCGGCACCGGCAAGACCCTGCTGGCGCGCGCCATCGCGGGCGAGGCCAATGTGCCCTTCTTCACCATCTCGGGCTCCGACTTCGTGGAAATGTTCGTCGGCGTCGGCGCCTCGCGCGTGCGCGACATGTTCGAGCAGGCCAAGAAGAACGCGCCCTGCATCATCTTCATCGACGAAATCGACGCGGTGGGCCGCCATCGCGGCGCCGGCCTCGGCGGCGGCAATGACGAACGCGAGCAGACGCTGAACCAGCTCCTCGTCGAGATGGACGGCTTCGAGGCCAATGAGGGAGTCATCCTCATCGCCGCCACCAACCGTCCCGACGTGCTCGATCCGGCGCTGCTCCGCCCCGGCCGCTTCGACCGCCAGATCGTGGTGCCGAACCCCGACGTGCAGGGCCGCGAGAAGATCCTCAAGGTGCACATGCGCAACGTGCCGCTGGCGCCCGACATCGACGCCAAGGTCATCGCGCGCGGCACGCCCGGCTTCTCGGGCGCCGACCTCGCCAACCTGGTCAACGAGGCCGCACTGCTGGCCGCGCGCCGCAACAAGCGCATCGTGACGCAGTCGGAATTCGAGGAGGCCAAGGACAAGGTCATGATGGGTGCCGAGCGCCGCTCCATGGCCATGTCG
>JAPLOT010000490.1 GCA_026400595.1 Alphaproteobacteria bacterium
CTCGCCGGATTCGAGCCAGCCACGCATGGCGAGATCTACGTGAAGGATCAACCCATCAACAACGTGCCGCCGCACAAGCGCGGCATCGGCATGGTGTTCCAGAACTACGCGCTCTTCCCTCACATGACGATCAACGAGAACCTTGCCTTCCCGCTGCAGCTGCGCGACGTGGGCAAGGCGGAGACCGAGGAGCGCGTCGCCAAGATCCTCAAGATGGTGGAGCTGCCGCAGATGGGCAATCGCCGCCCGGGCCAGCTCTCCGGCGGACAGCAGCAGCGTATCGCGGTGGCCCGCGCGCTGGTCTTCGAGCCCGATCTGGTGCTGATGGACGAACCGCTCGGCGCGCTCGACAAGCAGCTGCGCGAGCAGATGCAATACGAGATCAAGCACATTCACGAGCGGCTGGGCGTCACCATCGTCTACGTGACGCACGACCAGTCGGAAGCGCTGACCATGTCGAATCGCATCGCCGTGTTCAATGACGGCGTCGTGCAGCAGCTTTCTACTCCCGACGAGCTCTACGAGCGACCGGTCAATTCCTTCGTCGCGCAGTTCATCGGCGAGAACAACAAGCTGAAGGGAACGGTCAGCGAGATCGGCGCCGACAAGGTTGCAACGGTGAAGCTCGAGTCGGGCGATATCGTGAAGGCGCTGGCCGTCAATGTAAAGGGCAAGGGCGACCGCACCCTGCTCTCCGTCCGCCCGGAGCGGATCGAGATCAATCCGACAAAGAAGTCGGCTGATGTGATCCTCGACGGCCGGATTGCCGAATTGATCTATCTCGGAGACCATATCCGCGCGCGGCTCGAAGTGGCCGGCCATGACGACTTCATCGTCAAGGTTCCCAACAAGGGCGGCGCCGCGACGGTGGCCGAGGGGCGTGAGGTGAAGGTCGGTTGGCGTTCAGAGGATTGCCGCGCGCTGGATTACATGGATTTCCGAAACTGAGGAGCTGAAGGACATGGCAAACAGGCGGGCAGGCGTCATCCTCACCCGGCTGTTTGCGGGCCTTCTCGGCCTCGCGCTCATCTTCGTTTCTCTGCCGCCTGGCCGGGCACAGGATTACGAGGTCGACCTCGCCCTTGTTCTTGCGATCGACTGTTCTTTCAGTGTCGATACCGAGGAGTATCGGCTGCAGATGGAGGGACTGGGCCGCGCCTTCCTGAGGGAGGAAGTGAAGGCCGCGATCCGCCAGGGTGTCAGGCAACGCATCGCGGTGACGGCCGTGCAGTGGTCCGAAGAGAACAATCAGAAGGTCATCCTTCCCTGGGTGATCATCGAAGGCAATGCCGATGCCGACGAAATCGGCATGCGGCTGGCCTCCTCACCCAGGGTGCTGGCGCAGGGCGGTACCTCGATCTCCACGGCATTGCTCTTCTCAGCCAAGCTGTTCGACACGGCACCCAGCGCCGAACGGCGCGTGATCGATGTCTCGGGCGATGGCCGCAACAATATCGGACCGCCCACCGCCGCGGTCCGCGACCGGGTGGTGGCGCAGGGCATCACCATCAACGGGCTCTCCATCCTCAACGAGTGGGACACGCTCAACGTCTATTTCGAATCCCATGTCGTGGGCGGGCCCGGGCATTTCGTGATTCCGGCTGCTGACTATGAGGATTTTGCCGAAGCGATCTTCCGCAAGCTGCTGCGTGAGATCACCGGCCCTGGAATTTCGTAAGGTGAAAAACCCTCACGCTTGACCCTGTCAGATCAGCCACATATCGGAAGGCACGCATCACCTTTCGAAAGCCAGATCATGCAGCCCTTCACCCTGAGTTCGATCCCCGAAATCCACTTTGGCCACGGCCGGCTTGCCGATCTTGGCGGCAAGGCCGTGGCGCTGGCCGGGCAGGGCGGCCATGCGCTGCTCGTGGCCGATCCGGCGCTCGCAGCCCTTGGCATCACGGCCAGGGCGGTCGAGTCCCTGGCGCAGGCGGGCTTCGCCACCTCCGTCTACGATGCCTTGAAGGGCGAGCCGAAACAGTCCGACATCGACAGCGCCTCAGAAATGGCACGCGAAGCGAAATCCAGCCTGATCGTCGGCCTTGGCGGCGGCTCGGCCCTCGATACCGCGAAGCTGGTGGCCTGCTGCGCCGTCTCCGGCCAGAGTGCGGCGGCCTATGCGCTCTGCGCCACGCCGCTACCGTCGCAGCCGCTGCCGATTATCGCCGTCCCGACCACGGCCGGCACGGGCTCCGAAACCACCCGCGTTTCGGTCTTTGCCAATGCCGGGAAGCAGAAGGTCTGGGCCTGGGGCGAGGAACTGAAGCCGGACCTCGCGATTCTCGATCCCGAACTCACCATCGGTGTTCCGCCGCACATCACCGCCGCAACCGGACTCGATGCGCTGGTCCATGCCATCGAGGCCTGCACCAACAAGCACCGCACCGATGGCAATGATCTCTACTGCCTGCAGGCCATCACGCTCATTTCGGCCAATCTCGAAAGGGCGGTCGGGAACCCCGGCGACATCGCGGCGCGCGGCGCCATGCTGCTCGGGTCATGCTATGCTGGCATCGGTATCGACAATTGCGGCACGGCGCTGGCTCACAACATCTCTCATGCGATTGCCGATCTCGCGCCCATTCCGCATGGCCGGGCCACTGGACTTGCCATGCTCGCCACCATCGACTGGGTGGCGGAAGGACATCCTGCTGCCTTCGCGCGCGTTGCCCGCGCCATGTCATCGGTCGACGCCGTCTCGGCCTATGACCGCCTGGTGCGCGCCACCGGCATCAAGATATCGCTCGAAGGGGACGGGTTGGACCTCAAGAATCCGGAGCTTCTTGCGCGGCACATGGCATCGCCGGCAAACAACCCGATGCGCAAGTCGACGGCCCGCTATCCGAGTGACGAGGAACTCGTCATGCTGGCTGGCCGCCTCGAGGCGCGGGGGGGCGAGGGGGTCGACGAGGTGCTCGGACGCCTGGCCGAGCATCGGCTGGAGCCGGCAGACTTTCGCATGCCCGAGCCAGCCCGACTGCCAGTGCTGAAGTATCTCCCTGACTGTATCGGGCAGGCCATGCTGCTGGACGCCGACCTCGCGGCTGCGCTCGCGGCCATCGAGGACGACCTCCACTGGGCGCGGTCGGCGTCCTACAGCGATGCCGTTCTGGGCGAGGGCTTCTGCGACAACTACGGCTGGACCGAATTGATCGGATCCCCCGGCTTCTTTGCCGGTGACGACTTCCGCCTGGGCTTGCTGATGCTCGGACCCGATCGACACTACAAGGATCACTATCACCCCGCGCCGGAACTCTACTGGCCCTTGACCGGACCTTCCGAATGGAAGGCCGGCGCTGGCGGTTTCGCGACGCGGGCAGCCGGCGAGATCATCTGGCACATTCCGTGGAAGGTGCATGCCACCGTCACCGGCAGCACGCCGCTGCTGGCGGTCTGGAGCTGGACGCGGGATGCCGACACACCTGCGAAGCTCGTCGGCGCATGAGCGCGCTGAAGATCATGCTCGTCACCGCTGCGGCGGCCTATGGGGCAATCGTGCTGCTGATGTTCCTGTTTCAGCGGAACCTCCAGTACCATCCTGAGAACAAGGGATTGACCCCGGAAAACGTCGGCCTTTCCGGCGTTGAGGACATCACCATCGCCACGCCGGACGGAGAAAGGATCCGGGCCTGGCATTTGCCGGCTCCGGACGGCAGGCCCACCATCCTCTTCTTCCAAGGCAACGCCGGCGAAATCGGCGACCGGTCGGCACGCTTGCGCTTCTACGGCGACAATGGATTCGGCGCACTCTTCGTGTCCTATCGCGGCTTTGGCGGCAGCAGCGGCACGATGAGCGAGGCCGGCCTGGTCTCGGACGGTGTCGCGGCCTACGACTGGCTGGCGGCGCAGGGTGTCAGCGCCGATAGCATTCTCGTGGTGGGCGAGTCGCTTGGAACGGGAGTCGCCATCCAGCTTGCCGCACAGCGGCCCGTTGCCGCGCTGGCGCTGGAAGCACCCTATACTGCGACGGTCGATGTCGGCGCAGAGATCTACTGGTGGCTTCCGGTGCGCCTGCTGATGAAGGATCGTTTCCTGTCTCGCGACCACATCAGGAATGTGCGAGCGCCGGTCCTGATCGTGCATGGCGATGCCGACCGGCTGATTCCGGTGGCCCATGGGCAGAGGCTCTTCGAACTGGCCAATGAGCCCAAGGAGATCGAGCTCATTCCCGGCGGACGTCATGACGTGATCCTCGAGCCCGAAGTCTGGTCGCGCGAGGTGGCCTTCTTCGAACGCGTGCTGGCGCGTCAGTAGCCCGGCGGCGGGACGAAGCCGCCATACTCCCTCTCCAGAAGCTCGGCAAAGCGGATGGCTGTGAGGTCGCCATACTGTCTTGCGATGATCTGTACGCCGGCCGGTAGGCCTTGCGGTGTCAGGCCCATGGGCGCAACGGTCGAGGGCAGATAGAAACAGCCGGAGTAGCCGGCCCAGAACAGCTGATCGGTGGTTGCCACGCGCTTTCCGTTGACCGCGATGGTGCGTTCATGGCGTTCGCCCACATGGTCGTGCGGAAACGCGGCCGAGGCCGCGGCGGGGCAGAGCATCACGTCCCAGTTCTCGAAGAACTGATCCCACAGCAATCGCATCTGGTGGCGGCGTTCGTTGACCATCAGCCAGGACCTGTGCGGTATGACGTAGGCCCGCAGCATCTTGGCATAGTAGCTGTCATCGCCGTCGGCGAAACCCTTCGCCTTGGCGGCGTTGATCGCGAATTCCTCCTCGGTCTGGCGGCGGCTGGTCGCGGCGCGGAGCAGGGTGATGTAGACGTCCATCGCCTCGCCAGTGGAGAACCCCGGCCGCGCGTCAAGCGACAGAGTCTTCACGCGCTTCGCGAGGAATGCCGCCAGCTTCGCCAGGAGGTCCTGCACCGGCTGATCCACCTCGCTCTCCGGCGAGGTCAGCATGACGGCGACGCGGAACTGCTTCAGCTTCGTCTGCCGCGCTGGCGGCAGCGACAGTTTCACGGCACGCGCCTCGGCGTCGTCGCTGCCGGCCAGGAGCCTCATCATCGCGGACAAGTCGCGGGCGGAACGCGCCAGGGGACCGGCAACGGAGATGTCGGTGGGGTGCACCACGCCCGGCAGGAAATGGCCACGATAGGGCACGACGCCCCATGTGGGTTTGTGTCCGTAGACGCCGCAGTAGTGAGCAGGATTGCGGATCGAGGCTCCGATGTCGGACCCGATCTCGACGGCCGACATCCCCGTGGCCAGCGCCACGGCCGACCCACCCGAGGAGCCGCCGGGCGAGCGCGTCAGGTCCCAGGGATTGTTGGTCGTGCCATAGATGTCATTGTAGCTCTGCCAGTCGGCAAGCATCAGCGGCACGTTTGTCTTGCCATAGATCACCGCTCCCGCATCGGTGAGCCGCTTGAGCGCCACGGCATCCGAGGCCGCGATATTGTCGCGGAAGCGCGGAACGCCCCAGGTCGACGGCGTTCCGGTCCAGTCGAAGGACTCCTTTGCCGTCATCGGCACGCCGTCGAACATGCCCAGTGGTTTCCCCCGCTTCAGCCGCCGGTCTGCCGCGGCCGCAGCGGACCGGGCCCGATCGATGTCGGTCACCACCACGGCATTGAGCGCGTCATTGTGGCGGGCATACTGGTCGAGGCAACTGTCCAGCAGATCCCTGGCCGAGACCTTGCGGGCCCGCAGCAGGCGGGCGAGATCAATCGCTGAGCGGTAGTGAAGCGGCAGGGCCATCGGCAGTCTCCATCGATGCGGCCAAGCCTAGCCTATGGCGGCTGCCGCACAAGGCCGGGCCGGCATGACTGAATTGCAATCGGCATGGCTGACGAGTCTGCCGCCACCGTGTAGAGCAGCGCAATGGACCGCCAACGTGCCATCATCGGCTATCTGCTTGTCGCGGCGGGTTCGGCCATGTTCTCGTCCAAGGCGATCTTCATCAAGCTCGCCTATCTCGAACGCCCGGACCCGCTGCTGATGCTGGCTTGGCGCATGGCCTTTGCACTGCCCGTCTTCCTGCTTGTCGGGGCCGTCGAGGTCTTCCGGCGCCGCAAGGACGGGCGTCCGATGCCGGGGCCGGGTGCCATTCTCGGCGCCGTCGCGGTCGGGCTGGTCGGCTACTATCTCGCCATGATTCTCGACTTCTGGGGACTGCTCTATGTCTCCGCCCAGCTCGAGCGCCTTGCACTCTTCACTTATCCGATCTTCCTGATCTTCATCGGCGCCGCCTTCTTCGGCATGCGGCTGAGCTGGAGCAGTGTCATGGCCGCAATCGTCTCCTATGCCGGTCTTGCCGTGGTGTTCCTCAATGACTTTTCCTCTGCGGGCAGCCAGGTGACGCTGGGAACGGCCCTGGTCTTGCTGTCGGCTGTCGCCTTCGCCGTCTACCAGCTTCTCGCCAAGGGCTTGATCAGCGAGATGGGTGCAACGCTCTTCACTTCGCTCGCGCTGTCAGGGGCGGCGCTGACGACGCTGGCCCATGTCTTCATCGTTCGCGGCGCGCTCGATACCTCGGTCTCGCACCACTATCTCCTTCTTGCTGCAGGAACGGGACTCATCGCCACCGTCATCCCGTCCTTCTTCGTCAATGCCGGCATGGGGCGGATCGGAGCGACCTCGACCGCGATGATCTCCAACGTCTCGCCGCTGCTGACCATCTATTTTGCCGTGCTGATCCTTGGCGAGGATTTCACGCTGGCGGATGGCATCGGAACGGCACTGGTCGTGGGCGGCGTGGGCTATCACACCTGGCGCGATCTCCGCCGCAAGGCGGCACCCGCCGACGAGCCCTAGCTGACGTTGTCGGGCAGCGTTTCCTTGCGCTTGGCCATGAAGGCCTGAAGCTGCTCGTCGAGGCCCTGGTCGAGCGCCGGCGCTTCATATTCGGCCAGCATCTTCTTCCATTGCGCATTGGCGCGCGCCACGATGTCCTTGCCGCCGTCGTCGCGCCACTGTTCGAAGGAATTGTTGTCGGCCAGCTGCGAGCGCCAGAAGGCCGTCTCGAAATTGGCCTGCGTATGCGAGCAGCCGAGAAAGTGCGAGCCCGGCCCCACTTCGCGGATCGCGTCCAGCGCCTGGCCGTTCTCGGAGAAGTCCAGCCCCTCGGCGAATTTCTGCAACATGGTCAACTGGTCGGCATCCATGATCAGCTTCTCGTAGGACGATGCGAGACCGCCCTCCAGCCAGCCGGCCGCATGGAGGCAGAAATTCACGCCGCCGAGCAGCGTCGGCCACAGCGTGTTGGCGCTTTCGTAGGCCGCCTGCGCATCGGGGATCTTGGACCCGCAGAGCCCGCCGCCGGAGCGGAAGGGCACGCCCATGCGGCGTGCCAGCTGGGCTGCGCCGAACAGCACATGGGCTGGTTCCGGCGTTCCGAAGGTGGGCGCTCCCGACTGCATCGACATGGAGGAGGCGAAGGTGCCGAAGACCACCGGTGCGCCGGGACGGCAGAGCTGCGAGAAGGCAATGCCCACCGAGGCCTCGGCCAGGATCTGCGTGATGGTGCCGACCGTGGTCACGGCCGACATGGCGCCCGCCACGATGAAGGGCGAGATCACGGTGGCCTGGTTGGCGCGGGCATAGACCTTGAGCGCCCCGACCATGGTGCCGTCGAAGACCATGGGCGAATTTGCATTGATCAGGTTGATCAGCACGCAGTTCTGGTCGACGAACTCCTTGCCGAAGACCATCTCCGCCATGGCCACCGAATCCTCGGCGCGTTCCGGCGCCGTGACGGAACCCATGAAGGGCTTGTCGGAATAGCGGATGTGCGAATAGACCATGTCGAGGTGGCGCTTGGCCACCGGGATGTCCACCGGTTCGCAGACCGTGCCGCCCGAGTGATGCAGGCTGGGCGACATGTAGGCGAGCTTCACGAAGTTGCGGAAATCCTCGATGGTCGCGTAGCGGCGTCCATTGTCGAGGTCGCGCACGAAGGGCGGGCCATAGACCGGTGCGAAGACGGTGTTGTTGCCCCCCACCTGTACACTGTTGGCGGGATTGCGGGCATGCTGGGTGAACTCGCGCGGCGCGGTCTTGATGAGGCTGCGCACCAGGCCGCGGGGGAAGCGGACCCGGTCGCCCTTCACGTCGGCGCCGGCAGCCTTCCACATGGCGAGGGCTTCGGCATCGTCACGGAAGTCGATGCCGATTTCCTGCAGCACGGTGTCGGCATTCTGCTCGATCAGTTCCAGCTGGTCGTCGGAGAAGGGCTCGTAGAGCTTGATCTTGCGCTGGATGTAGCCGGCGTGGCGCACGGTGGTCTGGGTGCGGGCCTGGCGGCGGGCATCGGCGCCGCCACGGGCACGGCGGCCGGAAGGAGCGGATGCGGGCTGGACGTCGGTCATGGAGGCGCCTGTTGAGAAAGTTTCACCTACCTCGGTTTACGCTCAACAGGCCCTCCGCGTTCGAGAGGAAACGTCAGCCGATGGTCCGGAAACGACGCCTCACCAAGTCACCAGCAGGCGCTCCAGGCCGTGGAAATGATAGGCATTGCGGTAGCGCGGCGTTTCGGCCAGGGCCAGCCGGGGCAGGCGCTTGAACAGGAGGGGCAGGGCGATCTGCATCTCAAGTCGCGCCAGAGGTGCGCCGATACAGAAATGAATGCCGGCCCCGAAACTGACCTGGGGATTGGGATCGCGGTCGGGATCGAAGCGGTCGGGGTCGGCAAACCGGGCGGGATCGCGGTTGGCTGCGCCCAGCAGCAGGCCCACCGCCTCGCCCTTGCGGAGCCTGAGCCCGTTGTAGTCGAGGTCTTCCAATGCATAGCGGGTGAAGAGATGCAGTGGCGCATCGTAGCGCAGCGCCTCCTCCATGTGACGTTCTCCGATGCCGTCGCGGAGGCCCAGCTCGAGGAAGGCCTTCGCCGCATTGCCGATCGCATGGACGGTTGCCTCGTGGCCGGCATTGAGCAGCAGGATGGCGGTGGTGACAAGCTCGTCTTCGCTGAGTTTGCGGCCTTCTTCCTCGGCGCGGATCAGTTCGGACAGGAGATCGTCGCGCGGCGACTTGCGACGCTCGGCGATGTAGCGCCGCATGAAATCGCTGAAGGCAATGGTGGCCTGGACCGCCGCATCCTCGACCGCACGGTCGCGGCGGGCCTGGTACATGGCGACCATGTCATGCGACCAGGACAGGAGCTGTCGTGCCATGTCGCCGGGCACACCGAGAAGATCGCAGATCACGAGGACCGGGATTGGCGTTGCGAAGGATTCCAGCAGATCGGCTTCATGCCGTTCCTCAAGTCGATCGATCAAGTCGTTGGAAAGGCTGGTGATTGCAGGTCGCAGCCGCTCCACCTGGCGGGACAGGAAAGAGCGGTTCACGAGGCTGCGCAAGCGTGTGTGCACCGGCGGCTCCAGTTCAAGCAGCGAGTGTTGCTCGAAGGCGTAGAATGGCTTCAGGTGATCTGGCGTTGCGGACCAGCCCAGTTCCTCGCGGCTGGCCACATGCAGGATCTGGCGGCCGAAGCGTCGATCGCGCAGCAGCGCATTCACATCCTCGTGGCGTGCGAAACACCAGTGGCCATACTCCTCCCAGCGGAACACCGGAACCTGGCTGCGGATTTCGTGAGAGTAGGGATAGGGATCGTTGAAGAACGCGGGATCGCAGGGATCGAGCCTGACCGAGCGGCTGGGTGCATCTATGCGCATGGCAGCCATCTTCTAGCGAACTCGCCGGGGTGGGCAAGTCCGTCTATGGAGGCCGCGGAGGACCGGGATCATGAAAGTCTACATCAGCGTCGACATCGAAGGCTGCGCCGGCATCACCCATTGGGACGAGGCCAACAAGGCCCATGCCGACTATCCGGAGTTCCGCGAGCAGATGACGCGGGAGTGCCTTGCCGCCATTGATGGCGCGCGCGCGGCCGGCGCCACCGGGATCTGGGTCAAGGACGCGCATGAGACCGGCCGCAACCTGATCACCGCGATGCTGCCGGAAGACGTGACGCTGATCCGCGCCTGGGCGGGCCATCCGCTGTGCATGGTGCAGGAACTCGACGCAAGTTTCGATGCAATGCTGATGATCGGTTACCATGACGCAGCGGGATCGGAAGCCAACAGCCTGGCGCACACGCTGTCCAGCGACGCGGTCGAGATCCGCCTCAATGGCGGTCGGGCATCGGAGTTCTCGGTTCACGCCCTGGCATCGTCGATGCTGGGTGTGCCGACGGTTTTCGTCTCCGGCGACCGGGGCCTGATGGATCACGTCGCTGAGGTCAACCCGGCCATCGGCCGCTGCGCGGTGAAGGAGGGGCGGGGACAGTCGACCGTCTCGATGACACCCGCCGCCGCCTGCAAGGCCATCCGGACCGGAGCGGAAGCGGCGCTCAGGGGCGACCTCAAGGCCTGCCTCCTGCCCGTCCCGGCGCATTCGGTTCTCGAAATCACCTACGGCAACCCGGTCCTGGCCTATCGTCACAGCTGGTACCCGGGCGCACGGCATGCCGGCGACAGGACCATTCGATTCGAGTCCAACGACTATTTCGACATCCTCAGGATGCTGAATTACGTGACATGACCGGGAAGAGCCAAAGCAACATCGAGTTCATCCTGCTTGTGGCGCTGCTCAACGCCATGGTGGCGATGTCGATCGACACCATGCTGCCGGCGATCGGCACCATTGCAGCAGAGCTCGGCGCCACCGATCCCAACAGTCGGCAGTTCATCATCACCAGCTTCTTCGGCGGGATGACGATCGGGACGCTGGTCTATGGACCATTGTCCGACTCCATCGGCCGCAAGCCGGCGATCTACGCGGGCCTCGCGCTCTACGCGGTCGGCTCGCTCATGTGCCTCGCAGCGCAAAGCTTCGAGGTCATGCTGCTGGGCCGCTTCGTCCAGGGTTTCGGCGCCGCCGCTCCCCGCATCGTCTCGATCGCCATGGTGCGCGACGGCAGTGCCGGCGCCGGCATGGCGCGGGTCATGTCCTTCGTCATGACGGTCTTCATGTTGGTGCCCATTCTTGCGCCATCGGTGGGCCAGCTGGTGCTCTTCATCGCCAGCTGGCGAGTCATCTTCCTCGGATTCCTTGCCATGGGCATCATCGCGGGCGTCTGGCTCTGGCTGCGTCAACCCGAAACCCTGCCGCGCAGCCGGCGGTCTCCGCTGTCGCCCAGGGCGCTCGCGGCCGCAGCCGGCGAGGTTTTCTGCAATCCCGTCACGATTGGCTACACGATCGCGGTTGGGTGCATCTTCGGCAGCTTCATCTGCTATCTCGGAACCTCCCAGCAGCTTTTTGCCGAACAATACAACCAGGGTGCCTTTTTTGCCGTCTGGTTCGGCGTCTTCGCCACCGGGATCGCCATCGCCATGCTGCTGAATGCGCGGCTCGTCATGCGTTACGGCATGCGCAAGCTGTCGAAATGGGCGCTGCGCGGCTTTATTGTCCTGTCGCTGCTCTTCCTCGCAGCCGGACTCGTGATGGACGGCCACCCGCCCCTGTGGATCCTTGCGCTCTATCTCTTCCTGAACTTCTTCTGCAGCGGCATCCTCTTCGGCAACTACAATGCCATGGCGTTGGAGCCCATGGGCCGCATCGCCGGCATGGCGGCGGCGATCTCGGGGTCCATGTCTTCGCTGATTGCCATCGTGACCGGCACGCTGATCGGCCAGCAATATGATGGAACGGTGATCGTTCTCGCCGCCGGGTTCTCCGTCCTCGGTCTTGCCGCCTTTGTCATGACGGAATGGGCAGAACGCCGCAGGGCGTGAATTTTCCGCACCTTGCCGGAAGGTGCGGAAACCTGTTAGCAAACCCTTGTGTCAGACCGTTATTCCGCCTTTGCCCTTGCCCGCCACGCCCTGCAGCCAGACCTGCCCTGGCCGCGCGCCTGGGCCTCGCCCGAGCCGAGGAGAACCTATGACGCCGTCATCATCGGCGGCGGGGGGCACGGCCTCGCCACTGCCTACTATCTCGCCAGGAACCACGGCCTCACCAATGTCGCCGTGCTTGAGCGCAGCTACATTGGTTCGGGCAATGTCGGGCGCAACACCACGCTGATCCGCTCGAACTACGTGATCGACGGAAACACGCAGTTCTTCGAACATTCGCTGAAGCTGTGGGAAGGCCTGTCGCACGATCTCAACTTCAACTGCATGGTCTCGCAGCGCGGGCAGATCGTGCTGGCGGTCAGTCCCGGCCAGCTCGACACCTTCGCGCGGCGCGGCAACATCATGCGCCTCAACGGCATCGATGCCGAGCTGCTCGACCGCGGCGAGGTGATGAAGCTGCTGCCCTATCTCGATTATTCGAAAGAGGCGCGCTGGCCCATCTGGGGCGGCATCCTGCAGCGCCGCGCCGGCACGGTGCGGCATGATGCCGTGGCCTGGGGCTACGCGCGGGCCGCCTCGCAGCGCGGCGTCCACATCATCGAGAACTGCGAGGTGACGGGCTTCGTGATCGAGAATGGCCAGGCGGTCGGCGTGGAGACGACTCACGGCCGTATCGCGGCGGGCAAGATCGGCATCGCGGTGGCGGGTCACACCTCTCATGTCGCCCGCATGGCCGGCCTCAGGCTGCCGGTGGAGAGCCACATCCTGCAGGCCTTCGTGACCGAGCCGGTCAAGCCGATCGTGGATCATGTCGTGTCCTGGGGTGCGGAGCTCTTCTACCTGTCGCAGTCCGACAAGGGCGGGCTCGTCTTTGGCGGACACATCGACGGCTTCAACACCTATACCCAGCGCGGCCAGTTCCCGAAGATCCAGACGGTGGCCGAATGCGCCGTGTCGCTGATGCCCTTCATCTCGCGCCTGCGCTTGCTGCGCCACTGGGGCGGCATCCAGGACATGACGCCCGACGGCAGCCCCTTCATCTGCCGCACACCCGTGAAGAACCTCTATCTCAACGGCGGCTGGTGCTATCAGGGCTTCAAGGCCACGCCAGCCTCGGGCTGGACCTTTGCGCACACCATGGCCCATGACGACGAGCATGAGCTGAACCGCTGCTACTCCCTCGACCGCTTCGAAAAGGGCGGCGAACTCGACGACTACGGAATCGGCAACTGGACCTACAAGCAATGATGATCCCGTGCCCCTATTGCGGCAATCGCGACTATTCGGAGTTCCGTTACGGCGGCGATGCCTCGAAAACGCGGCCCGCGCATGGCGAGGACGACCTCAAGGCATGGCATGACTACTATTTTCTCTTCGACAATCCCAAAGGTCCGCACACGGAGTACTGGCAGCATGTTCTGGGCTGTCGCCGCTGGTTCAGGCTGAACCGCAACACCGCCACCAATGAGATCGGGGGACCGGCATG
>JAPLOT010000030.1 GCA_026400595.1 Alphaproteobacteria bacterium
ATGCTAGTCTGCGTATCGACGGCAAACGGAGAACAGAACCATGCGCAACACGATCATTCCCTTGTGTTTCTCGGCCCTCGTCATGTTCGCCTCGCCTGTCCTGGCAGCCGGCAGCGGCGGCAGCGACGGCGGCTCATCGCCGGCTTCGCAGAACTGCGAAAATGGACAGGTCTGGAGCAAGGCCAAGAAGAAATGCGTGAATGCATCTTCGGGCGTGCTTCCCGACGACGAGCTCTACGAGCAGGGGCGCGCACTCGCCATGGAGGGCCGCTATGACTGGGCGCTCCAGGTGCTCGCCGCCATCGAGAACCAGAACGATCCTCACGTCCTGAACTATACGGGCTACAGCCACCGCAAGGCCGGCCGGCTCGACATCGGCATCACCTACTACCGCAAGGCGCTGGCGATCGATCCCAACTTCGTGCTCGCCCGCGAGTACCTGGGCGAAGGCTATGTGGCCGCCGGACGCGTCGATCTCGCGATGATCGAGCTGAAGGAGATCGGCACACGCTGCGGCACTGCCTGCGAGGAATACAAGGATCTGGCGGCCGCCATCTCGACCGCCAACTGAGTGACGATCAGGCCGGGGGCACCAGCCACCTGACAGTGGCCTGCCCCCAGTCTCCAAGACCGAGACGCTGCGCAAGAGCTGACGTGATTACGTCCAGCTCGGTGTCGAGCTGCCAGGGCGTATTGGCGATCACCAGTCCCGAACCAGCAAGCCCGCCCCCGCTGAAGGCTTCACGGATGCGCAACTCGACCTGCAGAGTCGCCCGGCAGCCAAGCGCCTGGGCGGACTCCCGGATGGTCCTTGCCGTTTCGTCCGCCTTGAGCGGATACCACAGCATGAAGATCCCGGAGGCGAAGCGGCGCAATCCCTCCTGCAGCATGGTCATGCTGCGCTGGGCTTCGTCCTTCGACTCGTAGGGCGGATCGATCAGGACGAGGCCGCGCCGCTCAGGGGGCGGGAGGCTGGACTTGACGCAGGCCAGCGCATCGATCTGGGTGACCTTGATGCGTGAATCGCCGCGATAGCGGGCCAGCAGCCGCGCGTGATCGTCCGGATGAAGCTCGTTCAGCAGCAACCGGTCCTCCGGCCGCGTCAGCCGCGCCGCCAGTTCCGGCGATCCGGGATAGAATGTGAACCCGCCGGCCGGATTGAGCGCGGCGATCACTTCGCGATAGGGCGCGATGAGCGCCTCGATGCCCGGCGCGAAGGGTTTGATCAGCTTGCCGATACCGCCGTCCCACTCGCCGGTCTTGCCCGCCTCGATGCCGTGCAGGTCATAGGCCCCGATGCCGGCATGGGCATCGATGATGCGAAACGGCTTGGGCTTTCGCTTCAGATGCGCAATGACGCGGGTGAGCGCGATGTGTTTCATGACATCGGCATGATTTCCGGCGTGGTAGGCGTGACGGTAGTTCATCCGCGGAACACGAAAAAGGCGCCGGCGGCGATCAGCGCAAAGCCGATGAGATGATTGATGGTGATCGCCTGCTTCAGGAAGAATACCGAGAACGCCGCAAACACCGCAAAGGTGATCACCTCCTGGATGGTCTTGAGCTCAGCGGCCGAATAGACCTGATAGCCGATCCGGTTGGCCGGCACCGCCAGCCAGTATTCGAAGAAGGCGATGCCCCAGCTCACCATCACCGCCAT
>JAPLOT010000362.1 GCA_026400595.1 Alphaproteobacteria bacterium
GGGCTTGCCCGGCGGGATGAAGCCGGACCGCGGATTCCCTATGAGGCATTTGGAATCAATCTCGACCTGGATGGTGACCGCTGGCAGCAGCTTGCCGCACAGTTCGGCGCGTCCGCTCCGGCCTTGCGGCGCGTCCCCGGCGTTCCGGGCCAATATCTTCCGGACGTGGCGGTGAGCCGCTTCGGAAAGCGGGTAAGTCCCCAACTGAAGGGAACGCTAGGATGCTTTCTTGGCCATGTGGCGGCGTGGGAGACGTTTCTCGCTACCCAACATCAGGCGGCCCTCATCGTCGAGGACGATACGACCTTCAGGTATGTGTTGCCGCAAAGCGTCTCGGCCTTCGGGGTGCCGGAAAACTACGACTACTGCTTCATCTCGGCAGGCATGGCAGCGCCGATTGGTGCGCGGCCGGGCCAGACAGGTGAGTTCAAAGTCGTGCCGGTTGCCGAAGCCATCAGAGCTCTATGGTCCAATGTCCGTGTGCCGGGTGGCCAGGGCTATCTGCTGAGTCGCTCCGGCGCCGAGGCTCTCCTGAAACGCACCGAGCAGGACGGATTCTTCGGGGACGTCGACTGGCGCCTCGTCGCCTATTGCATGGAACGGGATTTGCTCGAGAGCTTGCCGCTGTCGACCTTTGCGCACCAGGCACTCACCGCCCAGTTCGGTGTCATTGCCTCGCGCCCGCCCTTGCGGGGATACGCCCTTTCGCCCGGCATCGCCTTCCCGGGAGCCTGGGGCAGCGTCAGGATCGCGGCAAACCGGTGGAAGCTGCACGCCCACCTGACCTGAGCGCGTCGGCGCCGGCCGATCAGAGCATGATCACGCGTGTTCCGAGTTCCACGCGGTCATAGAGGTGAATGACATCGACATTGAGCATCCCGATGCAGCCGGCCGTGACGTTCCGGCCAATCTCGCTTGGCTTGGCGGCACCGTGAATGCGGTTGATGGTGTCGACGTCGCCTTCATAGAGATACAGCGCTCGCGCGCCCATTGGGTTGTCCAGTCCGCCCGGCATGCCGTTGAGATGCTTGGCGAGCGATGGAATGGCCTCAAGATGTTCCGGCGTTGGAACCCAGACCGGCCACTTTGCCATGCGCTTGATGACCGCCTCGCCCTTCCACGACTTGCTCGACTTGCCCACGGCCACCCCATAGCGCGTGGCCTTGCCGCCACCCTGCAGGTGGTAAAGGAACTTGCGTTTGGGATCGACGATGATGGTGCCCGGCGGTTCCGGGTTGTCGTAATCAATCTCGCGCCGCCGGAACTTGTAGGCGATCTTCGGCGACTCGTCCTTGACGACGAAAGGCTCTGCCTCCTGCGCCGCAAGCTGGCGCGCCGGCAGGAGTCCGGCAGCAATGGCAGAAAACATGACTGCACGGCGCGTGATAGACATTTGCTTTCCTGGCTTCGTTGAGGGTGGCGGCTTTCTAGCGCGGGCCGCCGCAACGATCAACATTCGGCGGTCGCTACTGGCGGTCATACTCGCTGATGCCGATGCGGACCTCGAATGCAAAGGCAATCAGCGAAGCGCACAGCAAGGACATGGACAGCATGAAGAGGCAAGCCGCAATCCAGACGTGATGACTGCCCAGCAATGCCGCCGCAAAGGCAAGGATGATCAGCAGCGTTGCAACCACGCCGCTCGCAATGGCGAGGCGAACCGATTGGTGCAGCAGCTCAATTCGGCGCAGGAGCCTTGGAAGATCGGCCCTGAGTGCGGCCCGTGCATGGCCGTCTTCGGGCAGATTGCCGATTTCCCTTGCCCGCTCGATCGCCGCGGTCATGCGGTAGACCAGGATGGAAATGAACGAGGCAACCGCCCCAAGCAGGAAGGCGGGCGCGACGACGTGCGATATGATCTGTGACAGGTGTTCGACGGAGCCTGGCTCGACGGCGGGGTTCATGATGGAATAGACTCAGCTTGAGGTCGGATGAAACTGCTTAACTGATCTCGTCTTGCGCGCAATCCGTCAAACCGGGGCACAAATGATACGAGAAAAATGTCAATACATGCTACTTAAGAGTGTAGTTGGATTTGGCTGTCGCTGTGCGGGCATGTCCCTGGAGATCGCGAGGAACGACGCGTGTTCGAGACCTGTCTGCGACAGTGGGATCTGACAGCCGACGGGGTGGTGACGGTGACGCGAACGGCGCGCTTGCTGCCCGTGCTGTGGCAGGGGGCGCCGGCCATGCTGAAGGTCTTTGCTGATCCTGATGGAGAGGACCTGCGAGGTTCCGTGCTTTTGTCGTGGTGGAACGGCGAGGGGGCAGCACGGGTCCTCGCGCAAAGCGATACTGCGCTCCTCATGGAACGGGCCGCCGGACCGCAGTCGCTGGCCGGCATGGCTTCGAACGGACACGACGATGAAGCTTGCCGGTTGCTCTGCGCCGTCGCCGCGCGCCTGCATGCGCCCAGATCGGAGCCGCTTCCGCCACTCACGCCCTTGCAGCGCTGGTTCGCCGAACTCGACCCCGTAGCCCGCACGGAGGGCGGCATCTTGATGCGCGCCGCCGACACGGCACGGATTCTGCTCGCGGACCCCCGCGATGTCGCCGCCCTGCATGGCGACCTACATCACGGAAATGTTCTCGACTTCGGTGCGCGGGGCTGGCTGGCCATCGACCCGAAGGCCCTGCTGGGCGAGCGTGGTTTCGAGTTCGCCGCCATCTTCGCCAATCCCGACCTCGCCGACCCCACGACGCGCGTGGCACGTGACGCCGACCGGTTCGCGCGGCGCCTCGAGACGGTTGCCGCCGCCGCGGGGCTTGAGCGTCTTCGTCTGCTGAAATGGATTCTCGCGGGTTCCGGGCTTTCGGCGGCGTGGTTTATCCGGGATCGCGATCCCCTGGCCGCAATCAGCCTTCGCATCGCGCGCCTGGCTGCGGCGGAACTTGACCGCTGAAATGCTGCAGTCAGCCGGGCGGCCCGTCGTCGCGGGGCACGTCCTCGAGATGCTGATCCCAGTCGGCACGGCTGGCACAGAAGATATGTGCATTGGGCCGCAGACCAAGCGGACTGTCGAGGCTGCCTGCCGGCACCACCAGCAGCGCACCATCCATCTGCAGCCCCGGCAGGGCCGATCCGCAGGACATGCAGAAGCTCTTCTGGTGCAGGGAGGACGGCGCCCGAAAGGTTGCGACCTTCGCGTTGCCGCAAAGCCAGGTGAGACGCGCCGCCGACGCGAAGAGATTGGCGCCATGTGCCGAACCGGTATCCTTCCGGCAACGAGAACAGTGGCACAGGTAGAACTTCTCGAAGTCGCCGGCGATCTCGAAGCGGACATCGCCGCAAAGGCATGAGCCGAGGTGCCGGCTGCTCATCACGAGGTTCTCCTCTAAGTTCATGGGATGTGCGGCGGACGCGAGGTTGGCAGTCTGTCAGCGGGCCGGCAGCGCCGTCAAGGATGCTCGGTCGCGATCAGCTTGCAGCCGCATCCGGCTTCAGTGCATGCTCTGGACGCCGTCCATTCGTCCCGGACCGCAGATATGGAGCATGGCATGGCGGACAAGGCAATGACGGAAAGGCTCAAGACCATTCGCGATCGGGAAGCCGCGGACTTCGCCGCACGCAGGCCGCGATCGGCTGCACTGTCCCGGCGCGCCCGGTCGGTCATGCCGGATGGCGTGCCCATGGCCTGGATGGCGGGACTGCACCGGCATGCGCCGCTCTTCGTTGCCGGTGGTCAGGGAAGCACGTTGGAGGATGCGGACGGCAACAGCTATGTCGACTTCAATCTCGCTGATCTTTCGAACACGGCAGGGTTCGGCCCGAATGCAGTGACGCAAGCCGTGGCCGCACGGGCGGCGCGGGGCATGCAGTTTCTGCTTCCGGGCGAGGACGCGATTCTGGTCGCGACCGAGCTGGCTGCGCGGACCCGCATTCCATTCTGGCAGTTCACCATCAGCGCGTCGTCTGCCAACACCGAGGTTATACGGATCGCCCATGCCCTGACGGGCCGTCGGAAGATCGTGATGTTCGATGGAAAGTATCACGGCCATATTGATACGGCGATGACGACGGGAGGCGCTCCGGGCGACAACGAGCCGGCCGTCATGCAAGGCCTCGGCCTGTTACCCGCTGCGGGGGCCGATGCCGTCAACGTGCCTTTCAATGACCTGTCGCGGCTGGAAGCGGCCCTCGAAGCGGGAGATGTCGCACTGGTGATCGCCGAGCCCGCGCTGACGAATTGCTCGCTGGTTCTGCCTGAACCTGGCTTTCTCGCGGGCGTCTGCAGGCTGGCACGCGACCATGGGGCGCTGGCCTGCTTCGACGAAGCCCATACGTGGCAGCTTGCCTATGGCGGCTTTGTGCGTGCCGAAAACCTCTCGCCGGACTTCGTCACCCTTGGCAAGGGCCTGGGCAGCGGGACGCCGCTGGGCGCCTATGGCATGAGCGCTGCGGTATCCGCCTTTGTGGAAGAACACCATGAAGTGGCCGACTCTCCGGTTCGGGGGCTCGCAATCGGGGGCACGACCTTTGCCAGCGCCCTGTCGATGGCCGCGGCGCGGGCGATGCTGGAGGGCGTCGCGACGGAGGAGGGTTATCGCCGCATCGCGCGGCTCGGCAACCGTCTGGCCGACGGCATCGATGCGATCATCCGGAAGCACGGCCTGCAGTGGTGCGCGTTCCGCTACGGGCCGCGCTCCGGATTCTGCCAGACGCCGCAGCATCCCAAGACCTACGCGGAAGCACATCATTCAATGGACATTGCCTTCAGCGACGCCCTGCGCCTTTACATGGCGAACAGGGGCGTGTGGGAGTCGATCTACTCGGCCGGACCGCAGGTCTCCTTCGCGCATTCCGACGCCGACATCGACCGCTATCTGGACGTGGCCGGATCCTTCATTGCGGAACTCCACGCCTGATAACGTCGAGGTTAGTCGCGCGTCCGCTTTCTGCCGCGCCGGACAAGATAGACGGCAATCAAGCCCAGGCCGACGCCGATCACCAACTGGAGAACATCGCTCATAACCATCATGCTATGGGCTGCGGAGCCGGCGATCAAGTGCGGATGGCGGCGAGTGAGATGGCCGGGTAGAAAATGAGTCAAGACGATGACGCCCAGAAGCGGTCACCTTTTGATCAGGGTTGACTGTTCAACGCGCAGGTTTGTCATGGGTTGAAATG
>JAPLOT010000546.1 GCA_026400595.1 Alphaproteobacteria bacterium
ATTGGCCCTAGTGTAAAACCACGTTCGAATTCCTGCAGCACTTCTTGCAGAACCATCACGAGCCCGACGCCCACCACGGCGCCGGTCACGGTTCCCATGCCGCCGAGGATCAGCATCGCGACATAGATGAAGGCCATGTGGAAATAGAAGTCCTTCGGCGTGAATGCGCCCAGCATGTGGCCATAGAGCGCGCCTGCCACGGTGGCGAGACTGCCGGAGACCATCCAGGCCACGTAGCGCATGCGCTGTGGGCTGACACCCAGAGTCAGGGCCGCCGTTTCATTGTCGCGCACCGCCTGCATCATCAAGCCATGCCGGCTGTCCTTGTAGAGCCGTGCCGCCAGGATGAAGAGACAGGCAAACACCAGGGCAAGCGTGATGTCGGTCGCCCGCGGCATACCGTAGAAGGCCTGATTGCCGCGCGTGAAATCGCGCGCCGCGGCCAGCACCGAGTAGACGACAATGAGAAAGCCCAGTGTGGCGATTGCCGCGGAGGCGCCGTTGAGGCGGGCGATCGGCAATCCCGATACCGCCGCCAGCAGCAGACCGGCGAGGAGAACGATCCCCAGGGCGAGGGGGACGGCCAGTTCATGTCCGGCCAGCCATGCCGGGAGATTGGGCAGTGCGGTGCGCTGCAATGCCGTTGGCATGGTGAGCCAGGCGGAGACATAGGCGCCGACGGCCATGAAGGCGGTATGCCCGAAGGAGACGACTCCGGAATTGCCGCTGAAGATCTGAAAGGCCAGCACGGCGCAGAGATTGACGCAGTAGAGCGTCATGAGCCTCTGGCCGGAGAGGCCCAGGACGAGCGCCACCGCGGCCGTGATGCAGCAGAGCAGCGCCGCAAGCGTCGCCGCCTCCAGGGCCGGCTTCAGCAATGGGTGGAAACCCTTCATCTCGGCGCACTTCACCCCTGACGGCTGCAAGGCCGTTCAGCTCAACAGGAACAAAGTTCAACAGAGCAGTATTGCCATGTCAACAGAATTTCTATATGCGCGGAAACAGCAGCGGAGTGAAAAAATCCGTTCAGCGCCAAGCGACGTCAAGCCCGGAGGCATGACTTGGACATTGCACATGAGCTGTTGCGCGCGCAGGACCCGCAACCGGTCGGGGAAGAGCGTCTGGGTGGCGCGAGCCCGTTTCTGCTGATTGCAGACCATGCCGGCAACGCGGTGCCCGAGAGGCTGGGCGACCTCGGCATCTCGCCTGCGGACCTCAACCGTCACATCGGCATCGACATCGGCATCCATGGCGTTTCGCAGCGGCTCTCCGGGTTGCTGGACGCGCCTTACCTCTTCCAGCGCTATTCCCGCCTGGTCATCGACTGCAACAGGCCGCCGGGGCACCCGACCTCGATCGCGCCGCTCAGCGACGGAACGCGCGTTCCCGCCAACCAGAACCTGTCCGCCGCACAGGCCAAGCGGCGTGAACAGGAGATATTCTGGCCCTATCAGAAAGCGATTGCCGGGCAGATCGCCCGGATGCGGCTCGCCGGCAGGACTCCTGTCGTCATGGCCATGCACAGCTTCACGCCAAGACATGGCGACTATCCCGCACCGCGGCCATGGCACATCGGGGTTCTCTTCAACCGCGACGACCGGCTGGCCCGGCCGCTGATTGACCTCCTCGAGGCGGAGGGTGATCTGACGGTTGGCATCAATGAGCCCTATGCCGTCGACGACAGCGGCGACTACGCCGTTCCGGTTCACTGCGAGAAGGGCGGCCTGCTCCATGTCGAACTCGAGATCAGGCAGGATCTGATTGACGGGACGGCGGGTCAATCGGAATGGGCCAACCGCCTGGCACGCCTGTTGCCTTTGGCCCTCGCGGCTGCAGCACCGGCTGCCAATGTCGACAGGGCGGGATGACGGACATGAGGAAACAGCGCTTCCTGTTCCTTGGCCATCAGGACCTCTCCGGAATGCTGCGCGGCAGGTCAGTTCCCCAGGAGCGCCGCAAGATGGCCCTGGCGCAGGGCCTTCCCTGGGTGCCGGGGAATTACTCGATCGGCCCGACCAACATTATCCCGGCAGACAATCCATTCGGCCAGCAGGGTGAGATCAGGCTTCTGCCCGATCAGGACGCGATGCTTGCGCTACCCGCCCATGACGGCAAGCCTGCCTTCGACGTCGTCCTTTGCAGTGCGCGCCTGCATGATGACGCGCCATGGCCCTATTGTCCGCGGACTGCGCTGAAGGCTGCCATGGATCGCCTCGAGGAAGAGGCGGGCCTGACGATGAAGGTGGGCTTCGAGCACGAGTTTTCCGTCAAGGGGCTCAATCAGATCGCACATCCGGCCTACTCGGTTGCCTCGGGCCGCACCATCTCGCCGCTTGCCGGGCACGTGTTGCAGGTGCTCGCGAAATCCGGCATCCGGCTGGAGCAGTTCCAGGCCGAATACGGCACCGATCAGTTCGAGATATCTTCCACGCCGGCCGATCCGCTCGCCGCCGCCGACCGCGTGGTGCTGACCCAGGAAGCGATCCGCGACGGCGCCCGACTGTTCGGCCTGCATGCGAGCTTCATCCCGAAGCCCGCGCCCAATGCCGCCGGCAACGGCGTGCACATCCACTTCAGCCTCTACCGCAAAGGCCAGCCCGTCACGGCCGCACGGGATTGGCTGACGGATGTTTCCGCGCCATTCGTGCAGGGCATACTGGACCACGTCGAGTCAATCGTGCCGTTCACATGCCTCTCCGCCAATTCCTACCTGCGGCTGCGCCCCAACAGCTGGGTCGGGCCCTATGTCTGCGTCGGCCTCCGGAACCGGGAAGCAATGATCCGCCTGGTGCCCCGACAGCCCGATGGCGACGGCCGGCATCCGCAGGCCTCGTTGGAATTCCGTGCCAGCGATGGCACGGCCAATGTCTATCTGGCGCTGGCCGCACTGATCGGAGCAGGGCTGGACGGTCTCAAGCGGCAGAAGGCGCCGATCAATGTGGCCAAGAATCCGGAGCTTCTCGGCGGCCAGGAGCGCAAGCGACTGGGACTTCGGCTCTTGCCGCAGTCCCTGCCGGAGGCGTTGAATGCCTTTGATGCCAAGGTTGCGGCGTCCTGGCTCGGAGCGGAGCTCGTCGAGGCCTATCTCGCCTGCCGCCGCGAGGACGCAAGGCAGTTCTGCAACATGAGCGACGAGGAAGCCGCAACCGTTCTCCAACGTGTCTATTGACACGACCTGCTATTCCGACACGCCTTTGCCCGAGCCAATGTCGCGGTTAGATTCGCTTGCCCATGGCGCGCCGGTTCCCGTGTCCGGAAGATCCTCCCGGCGCACGTTCTGATGCAGATGCGTCTTCGCGATGAAGTGCGCCGTGATGGGCGCCGTCAGCAACAGGAACAGGGTGATCAGAAGCTCGTGCAGCGACAGCACGCCGCGATCGAACAGCGCGCTCAGCATGGAGGCGATCAGCACGCCGCCCACGCCCAGCGTTGTCGCCTTGGTGGGGGCGTGCAGCCGCGTCATGGGATTTGGCAGCTTGATCAGGCCATAGGACCCCACCAGGCCGAAGAATCCGCCGATCACGAGAAACGCGGCAATGAGAATGTCGGGCCAGAGTTCCATGTCGGGTTCACTCGATGACGTTGCCGCGCAGCATGAAGCGTGCGTAAGCGACTGTTGATACGAAGCCGACCATGGCGATGATCAGCGACAGCTCGAAGTAGACCGCCGTCTGCGACAGAATTCCGTACAACACGGTCAGAGCAATGCCGTTGATGACCATGGTATCGAGGGCCAGGATGCGGTCGCCGAGGCTATTTGATCGGGTGATGGTCCACATGTTCATCACGAGGCCGGACGCGTAGCAGCCGATGGCGAAGTACAGGGCAATGGCAATCACTCGAATATCTCCTTCAGACGGCTTTCGTAGCGGCTCTTGATGTCGTCCCGTACCGCATCGGGGTCGGGCGCATCGAGGCAATGGACCAGCAGGGCGCGGCCACAGGCGGACACGTCGCTCGAGACGGTTCCGGGCGTCATGGTGATCGTGCCCGCCAGTACGGTGATCGCTTCGGGCGACGTCAGATCCAGCGGTATGACCACCCAGGCGCTGCGCAGACTGGCGTTGCGCCTAAACAGGATCAGACGGGCCACGACCAGGTTGGCGACACAGATGTCCCACAGGACGACCATGGCATAGGTGACGAATTTCAGCGGCCGCCGAAGCTTCGGTCGATTTGGCCAGTAGGCGCTGGTCAGGATCGGTATGGCGATGCCAAGCAGCAAGCCGAGCAGCAGGCTGCCGGCGGATACGTCGTTGACCAGCATCTGCCAGATACCGACGAGCAGCAGCGTAAGAAGGGGGTGGGGAAGAAGCCGTGTGATCATTGCTGTATCTCACCCAGCTGCGGCAGGACTGCGCTGATGTAGGCGGCGGGATCGTAGACCTGTGCCGCGGTATCGGTCAGGAATGCCAGCACGGGACGGGCAAGCAGTGTGAGGGCGACCATGCTGCCGAGAAGACCGAATGCCGCCACGAAGGTCAGGCGCAATCCGCTGGTATCGGCCGACTCTGATTTAGTCTCCCCGCTCGCCTGCCAGAACAGGATGCTGCCGGCGCGGGCAAAGCCGACGACGAGCACGAGCGAGGTGACGAGGATGATCGCCCAGACGGTCCAACCAGGCTCGGTTCCTCGCACCCCGGAGAGGATCAGAAGCTTGCCGATGAAGCCGGAGAGCGGCGGCAGGCCGGCCATGCCGACTGCACTTGCAAGGAAGAGAGACGATACCAGGCCACCCTGCATGATCGCCGGCGCGGGAACGAGACGGTCGTCATGGTCCGGCCGGCGGGATCTCACGAGGTCCACCACGAGAAAGAGCAGGGCGCAGGCCAGGGTGGAATGGATCATGTAGTAGAGCGCGGCGGCCGTCGAGCGGGGCGTGAAGACTCCAAGGGCAATCAGTATCGTTCCAACCGAGCCGACGGTCGCCAATGCGGCGAGCCGGCCAAGCGACCGTGCACCCAGCACGCCGATCGCGCCAATGATGAGCGTTGCCATGGCGAGCGGCGGCAGCCAGGACTGAGCGAGATCGCCCGTCGCTGCCGCAGGAGCGAAGATGAGCGTGAAGACGCGGAGGATCGCATAGACGCCGACCTTCGTCATGATCGCGAACAGTGCGGCAACAGGGCCCGGCGCCTCCGCGTAGGTCGACGGCAGCCAGAAGTGAAGCGGGACCAGCGCGGCCTTGACCGCAAAGACCAGGAGCAGGAGGACGGCAGCGATCCGGACGAGGGCTGTGTTGTCAGCGGGGATCTCGGCCACACGCACGGCCAGGTCCGCCATATTCAGCGTGCCGGTTACAGCATAGATCGTACCGAGCGCGAAGAGAAACAGTGTGGAGCCGAGCAGGTTGTAGACCACATACTGCACGCCGGCCTGCAGCCTCTTCTGCCCGCCGCCGTGAATCATGAGTCCGTAGGACGCGATCAGCAGGACCTCGAAGAACACGAAGAGGTTGAAGAGGTCCCCGGTCAGGAAGGCGCCGGACAGTCCCAACACCTGAAACTGCAGGAGCGCATGGAAGTGGCGCCCGCGATGGTCCCAGCCCGACCCGATGGCATAGAGAACCACGGCCAATGCGATGACCGCCGTCAACACGAGCATGATCGCCGCCAGCCGGTCGAGCACCAGCACGATGCCGAAGGGCGCTGGCCAGGCACCGAGTTCGTAGGTCTGAATGGCGCCTGAGCCGCTTTGCGCAAGAAGCCAGATGTTGATCAAGAGGAGAAGCGAGACGCCCGCAACCGAGAAGATGCGCGCCATTCCCGGATGATGGCGCATCGACGTGATCATGATGGCGCCCACCAGCGGTGGCAGCAGAAGAGGAACCGCGATCAGGTGGTTCATGCCTGGTCCCTTCCTCCAGCATCGTCATCGCGGGTATCGATCCGGTCGTCGCGCGCTGTGAGATAGGCGCTCAGCGCCAGCATCACGACGACGGCTGTCATTCCGAAGGAAATGACAATCGCGGTGAGGACGAGGGCCTGCGGCAAGGGGTCGGTATAGGCCGCCGCATCGCCGGTCCAGATCGGAGGCAGGTTCAAGGCCAATCTTCCCGACGAAAACAGAAAGAGGTTCACCGCATAGGACAAGAGCGAGATCCCCAGGATCACGGGAAAGGTCCTCAGGCGCAGGACGAGATAGGTTCCGCCTGCGACAAGAACTCCGACGGCGATGGAAACAAGGTACTCCATCTACGCTTTCTCCGTTTGCGCCGTACGTGACGGGTCGATATCCATCGGGTACGGGCTCGGTCGCTCGCCGCGGCGATGCGCCAGCCGCGACAGGCTCTCCAGTGCCAGCATCACGGCGCCCACCACGCAGAGAAAGACGCCCGCGTCGAAGGCCATTGCTGTGGCAAGCTCGAATTTCTCGATGAAGGGAAGCTTGAAGTAACCGTAACTGCTGGTCAGGAAGGGATAGCCGAGGACCAGCGATCCCAGGCCCGTCAGGAGGGCCGCGAAGATGCCTGCGGCAATGATGCCGTGGTAAGGATACTTTTGCCGCGCCGCCGCCCAGTCGAATCCGCTGGCCATGTACTGCATGATGAGTGCGATCGCGACGACCAGGCCGGCGATAAAGCCGCCTCCGGGCTGATTGTGGCCGCGGAGGAAGATGAACAGCGCGACCATGAGCGTGATCGGCATCATGACGCGCGTGGCGATCACCATCATGAGCGGATGGCTGTCGCCTGCCTCGCCAGTATCGGGCGGCCGGACTGCAAGCCGTCTGCCGACGGCGCCGGCGAGAAGTGTCTCGGTGAGCGCGTAGATGACCAGTGCAGCGATGCCAAGGACGATGATCTCGCCAAAGGTATCGAAGCCGCGGAAGTCGACCAGGATCACGTTGACGACATTGGTGCCGCCGCCGCCTGGCTTGGCATTGGCCAGATGATAGGCGGAGATGCTCGCCTGTGAGAAGTTGGACGCCTGGATCTGAAATGTCAGCAGGCCTGCACCAAGACCGACCAGTGAAGCGAGAATGCCGTCGCGCAGGCGCCGGCCGCCGCTGCTTTCGCGCGGCGTGCTCTTCGGCAGGAAGTTGAGCGCAAGGAGAAGCAGGATGATCGTCACGACCTCCACCGAGGCTTGCGTGAGAGCGAGATCCGGGGCCGAGAGATAGGCAAAGGCCAGAGAGACGATGAGTCCGATCACGCCGATGAAGATGAGCGCCAAAAGCCGGTTGTGGTGGAAGGCCACGATGCAGCCGGTCGCGACCAACAGC
Organism: Alphaproteobacteria bacterium; assembly: GCA_026400595.1. GTDB lineage: Bacteria > Pseudomonadota > Alphaproteobacteria > Rhizobiales > Aestuariivirgaceae > Aestuariivirga. The sequence goes on from JAPLOT010000546.1 coordinate 7,225, forward strand.
AGCAATCCGCCGATCGCGGGGACAGGGCCGATCGGGAGGAACTCCCGCGCAACGCCCGGCCCGGCGCCGCCGAGCCACGCGCCGGTCCCGGCCAGGACGACCGTGGCCATGAAGATGGCCGTATAGCGGGTCATTGCGCCGTCATGCAGTGCCCGGGTCAGGCTGACTGCCCATCCGACGAGCCGGTCCAGAATTGCGTCGAAGATCGACTTGGCCTCAAGCCTTGGGCCGCGCAGCCAGAGCCGATTGAGCGCGCGGTAGGCGGCCAGCACGACCAGTCCGCCAGCGATGGCAATCGCCGACATGAGAAGTGCGGGCGTGAACCCATGCCAGAGTTTCAACGTGTAGGCCGGCGGCGCCTCTCCGATCACGGCACCCGATGCAAGCGCCACCAGCGGGCCTGCGACCAGGGCAGGCTGAAGCCCGATCGCCACCACGAGAATTACCAATACGGCCGGTGCAATCCAGAACCCGATTGGCGGGTCATGGGGCCTGGCGGGGTAGTCGTGGCGCGGCGGTCCAAGGAAGACATGTGCAATGAACCGGAAGGAATAGGCCGCCGATATGAGCGCACCGAGTGTGGCAAGGCCTGGCACCAGCCAGGCCGACCCCAGCCAGTCGGTGTGGGCGGCCTCTTCGAGCATCATTTCCTTCGAGATGAAACCGTTCAGCGGCGGAATGCCGGCCATGGAAAGGGCCGCGATGGATGCGATACCGAAGGTCAGCGGCATCAGGTGCCGCAGGCCTCCAAGACGACGGATGTCGCGGGTATGGGCCTCGTGATCGATGATGCCGGCCACCATGAACAAGGGCGCCTTGAAGGTGGCGTGATTGATGATGTGGAACACCGCGACAACGGCCGCCATCGGTGTTCCGAAGCCAAGCAGCATGGTGATCAGGCCGAGATGGCTGACGGTGGAGTAAGCAAGCAGCGCCTTCAGGTCGTTCTTGAACAAGCCGATGAAGGCGCCGACCAGCATCGTCACCAGGCCTGTCGTGGCGACCAGGTAGAACCATTACTCCGTCCCGGCCAGTACCGGCCAGAGCCGGGCCATGAGAAACAGTCCCGCCTTCACCATGGTGGCAGAATGCAGATAGGCTGAAACCGGCGTGGGTGCCGCCATGGCGTGCGGCAGCCAGAAGTGAAACGGAAACTGGGCGGACTTGGTAAAGCAGCCGAGGAGAATGAGGATCAGTGCGGGAAGGTAGAGCGGGCTTGCTTGCACCGCGACCTTGTTCGCGAGGATCTCGGTGAGGTCGTAGCTGCCCGCGATCTCGCCCAGGATGAGCAGACCACCGATCAGGGCAAGTCCGCCCATGCCGGTCACCGTGAGCGCCATGACGGCCCCCTGCCGGCCTTCCGGCAGGTGTTTCCAGTAACCGATGAGCAGGAATGAGGTGAGCGAGGTGAGTTCCCAGAAG
>JAPLOT010000267.1 GCA_026400595.1 Alphaproteobacteria bacterium
GCCCAGCATCGTGTCGTTGCCGGACCCGCCGTCCAGAAGGTCATCGCCCTCCTCGCCATAGAGCGTGTCGTTGCCCGCCTCTCCCTTCAGCGTGTCGTTGCCGCCGCCGCCATAGGCTTCGTCATTCTCGCCACCGGCGGAGACGGTATCGGCATCTGCCGTTGTTCCCGAGGTCGAACGGTTGACCCAGGATGATCCATTCCAGAAAAAAATGCCTTCCGCGTTGAATCGTTCGCGCGAACTGGAGCCGACAAGATCAGCCATGAAGAGGTCCCCGTTAGTGCCTGATCAGGTGACCAATTCTTGCTGTCGTCACCTGTACCGCTGCGAGACCCGGCTGCGGGCCATCGACTGGGAGACCCAGTCCGGAACGCAACACAACGGAAAGCCTGCCGCAACGGCGCTTCAGGAATAGCGAGACTTCCTTAACAATGATTCTACTTGGGTGACTGGTTCACACCTGCGTTCGACGGCCGGCAAAATCCTCTTTCTTCTTGCCATGCCAAGCCAGCCGATACCCTGTGCTGCCACACACCGGGCATTCACGAATGCCTGTGCCGGGACGGACTGAGCCGAGCAGCCGAAAGGCCTGATGCCCCTTACTGGCTTGTCTGCTTTGCCGCCGCCAGCGCGGCTTCTAGCTCCGTCACCTTGCCCTGCAGGGTCGTGACCTGGCCAAGCGCGGCTTCTGCCTGCGTCTTCGCCTCGGAAAGCTGCGATTCAAGAGCCTTGCCCGCCTCCTGGAGCTTTGTGACCTCGCCGGCTGCGGATTCGGCTGCGGTCTTCGCTTCCGTCAGCTGCGTCTCCAGGCCGGCAACGCTGCCTTGAAGGGTCTTCAGCGGGCCCTGCATATACATATAGGATGCGAGGACTCCCACCAGAAGGCCCACGACCGCGGCGATTACTGTCTTCATTTTATGGCTCTCCTCTTGCCTTGATATCGGGGGTTCAGAATGCTGGCGTCGAAGCCTTGACGCTTGACGTTGTCTGACGTCCACCGCTCCAGATCACAACTTGTGGACGATGTTATACTCTTTTTCCCTGACACTCAAACAGCCCGTTGGCACTCGCAAGCGGCGTGAACTTGCCCGCCGTCAGTTGAACCAGATCGCGTAGCCGAGGAAGTTCCCCTGAAGCAGACCCATGATCCGGGACCATGTGTCGCTGGAGGTCAGTTCGCCGTCCTCCAGGTATGGCAGGGCGGCCGATCCCTGCATCCAGAGCACCGGGTCGAATGTCCTGGGTTCCGCAAAGACCCGGCGCAGATTGATGCCCTTCTCGAGGCGCCAATGCGGGATGAGTTTGCGGCCCGTCAGGAGCGCATCGAACTCGCCAAGGAACAGCAGCCAGCCGTCGACCGTTTCTTGCGTGACAGGCACGCCCGGCAGCACACTCTTGGTCTGCCGCGGATTGGGGATCCACTCCGCTTCATCATCCGTTTCGGCGAGAATGAATTTCCAGCTCTCGCGGCTGAGCGCCACCACGCTCTCCAGATGGCCAAGGACTGCCTCCATGCGCTTGGGTTCCGTCACCGGCCAATGCATCAGATGAATGAACGCGATGAGGTCGGCGAAGGAGGCAGCAGAAGGGTCGCCGAAGAGATTTGACGGGGTGGCGTCGAGAATGGCGTTCGGCAGGCCCGCGCGTGGAAAGAACATGTGGAAGGATGCGTCGAAACCCTGCTGCCAGTCATGGGCCAAGGGGAATTCGAGCAGCGCGCTCAACAGATGCGTATAGCCGCGCAACCACGCGGCATCGCCACGGTCGAGCACGACAACAAAGGCTTCGGCATCCTGCGCCGTGATGTTGCCGCCACCCAGCGTGCTGTCGAAAACTCTCCACAGAGTCTCTTCTTCTGACGCGGTTCCGTCACCATCGAGGTCAAGCCGGACAAGCCCGATCGCCACCGGCAGCTTCACATCTCCCGAACCCATGCCTGCCAGCGTAACCTGCGCTGCGGCAAGATCAGACAGGGACGCCATGAAAAACCCTCTCGTCTTCTCATAGGTCAGAGGCTCCGGCGCAGGATTGAGTGGCAGCGGAAACCGCAGGAAGGGCACGGCGCCCTGAAGGCCGCGCGGCTGTTCGAGGCCGTGGCGATACATGAATTGCGACATGTGTTCGATCGCGATCAGGAACTGGGTGGCGCCCAGACCGAAGCGCAGCTCGTCGTCGGCGGGTGCCTGTTCCAGCCGGTCCGCGAGATCCTTCCTCAGTTCCTCAAGCTGACCGCTGCGCAAATGTTCGCGCATCAGCTGGGCGGTGCCTGTCTCCGCCACGGCGGCCGCAGCCATGACCCCTGAGAACAGGGCCGCAAGCACAAGCAAAACGCTGCGTCCGAACATGACAGCCTCCATCGACTGTGCTGATCATAGCCGAATGATCGATCCGGCACAGCGGGAACGCACGAGCGGCCACAAGCGGCGGTCTGCTGGCAGCGGGCGCAATGCTCGACGCGCCCCCCTTCATGCCATAAGCTCCGCAAATGAGGTGACGCTTTCGGCGAAACGGGAGGGGCTTTGTGAGTATCAAGGATGAGATCAGCATATTGCGCGGCGTTGCCCCTTTCTCAACGCTGGACAACAAAAGGTTGAAGCTCCTGGCCTTCATGAGCACACTGGTTGATTACAATACGGGCGCAACCGTCGTGAAGCAGGGTGATGCCGGCGATTCGGTGTATGTTCTGATCGACGGCCGGGTCGAGGCTTCGATTTCGAGGCCAGGCGAGGCTCCCCTGATCTGCGAAATGGGCGAACATGCCTTCTTCGGCGAGATCGCCGTCATGCGCGGCAGGGTTCGGGCCGCCACGGTGACCGCCAAGACCCATATCGTGGTGTTGAAGATATCGCGAAACGTGCTGCAGGAGATGATCGACGCCGAGCCCGAACTGGGGCGCCGCATCGAGCAGCACATCGAGAAGGCCGGTTACACCTTCTCGTGAGCGTGCCGGCACGGGATGCCTTGCAGATCACAGGGCACGTTCATGGAGCCCGAAAAGAAAAGGCCGCCCGAAGGCGGCCAGTTGCAGGGGAGTCGGAAATTCGGGCGACTTCAGTCGCGAAGGCCATTTATAGTATCGATCCGTGACAGTCCGATGTCGCGAAAGACCTTGTCGTCCATCGCCAGGAGCATGGATCTGTTGCGTTGATGCAATCCAATGTTGCGAAGGCGGCCGATCGACCTGGCGAAGACGCCCGCAGCGCGGATACAGATACTCATGCGCGAAGCCTCCTGTTAATGCCGTCCATCCACAAAGCCTAGCGGTGAAGCCAGCCGCCCGCAGTGGCATTTCGCACAGACCGGCGGGATTGCCGGCGTCAATGTCGCGGCCTGGACCGAGAGGCGGCGACGGGGGACCTGGTCGCCGCCCGATTTGCCGTGCGCGAACGCCGGGCACCTCGCTTCTGTCCGCCACGGGGAAAACATGCTAACCATCATGAGCTGAGAGGTCATGTTCAGCGTTTTTTGGGCAGTGCGGTCGGATGCCAGCGTTCAGACGTCACGTTTCGGTGCTGAGTTGCGACATCGTCAACTCGACCGGACTTGCGATCTCCCTGGATCCCGAGGATCTCCAGGTCCTGCTGGCGACATTTCTCGACACCTGCAAGCAAACCGTCGAAGAGCACCGCGGGGAGTTTGCGCATCATACGGGCGACGGTTTCGTCGCTTACTTCGGGTCAAAGAAGACGCAGGGTCGAAATGCGCAGGAAGCCATTTCATGCGGGCTTTCTGTCGTCAAGGCCTTGACTGAGGCATCCACCGCCGGCGGTCAGGCCGTCGAAGTCCGCGTCGGCATCGCCACAGGCCTTGTGGTTCTGAGCGCCGTCAGCGAACTCGACCAGTCCAGCGCAAACCTCGCCATAGGCCCGCCGGTCCATCTTGCTTCGCGAATTCAGACTGCGGCAAGGCCCGGCAGCGTATGCGTCGACGCGACAACCCATGAGCTGGCAAAAACGAATTTCACATTCGCCGATGGCGGCACACATCAGTTCAAGGGCTTTACTGAACCGATCCAGACCTGGGAAGTCGTGGCCGAGCTGCCGATCTCCCTCAGGTTCGAGGAACGCCGCGAGCGATTGCTGCCCTTTGTCGGAAGATCAAGAGAACGGAATATTCTCTCGGAAAGCCTGGAACTGGCCAGATCCGGAACGGGACTGACGGTTCTGATCTCCGGAGAGGCAGGGATCGGAAAGTCACGCCTCGTCTACGACCTCATCGAGAACCGTTGCCAGGGCCTCGCGCATCGCACATTCCAGTGCCTTCAGGATCACGAAAACGAACCGCTTCACCCCTGGGTGGTTCAAATGCGGCACCAGGCCGGCATCAGCCTCAGCGAGCGCGTCGACGACCGGCGGCGCAAGGCAGCAGAGTTCTGCCTGCAGCACAGCATCGAGTTCGGATCCGTCAGCCAGTCGATGCGGTCCATGATCTCGCGCGACGCGGAGGAGACAGATCCGCAGTTCGACTGGAACGCCACGTACCGGCTGGACGCACTGCAATCCGCGATCACCCGGTACATCTTTCCGGACGAGAGCGCCAGGCTGATCGTGATCGAAGACATCCATTGGATGGATCCGTCTTCCTTCGCGATCGTCAATCTGCTTGTGCCGCGCGTTGCACACACCCCCACGCTGCTGGTGATGACCAGCCGCCGGAGCAATGATCCGATCGCGGGGCGAGAGAATCTGCTTCATCTTCCGCTGGAGCGCCTGCCAACATCAGATGCAAGACGACTCGCGACTCACGTGATCGGCACGCAATCGGTCTCTAGCCATGCGCTGGCCTCCGCCGTCGAGCGGTCAGATGGCATTCCGCTCTACATCGAGGAAATGGCACGTTCTCTGACACGGGCACCGAAGGAAGGCCGTCAGGCCGCGACAGGACCAGTGCCGGACTCCGCCGGACAAGCTGCCAGCATACCCCTGACGCTGCAGGGCACGTTGATGGCACGTCTGGATTCGCTTGGCGACGCGAGCACCACCGCGCAACTGGCTGCCGTCATCGGACCGGAGTTCGAGTTCGACGTCCTGTGCCAGCTTTCCGGAAAATCCCTCGATGCCCTTCAGTCCGAGATCCTCGCACTCGTCGATGCAGGCGTTCTGCGAAACGTAATGCATAGCGCCTCAAACCGCTACGAGTTCAGGCATGCGCTGTTGCGGCAGGCCGCCTATGACAGCCTCCTCCACGCCGACGCAGCGCGGCTCCATTCCGAACTGGCAGACATCTACACCGAGGAATACCCCGAACTTCGCAATACCAGCCCGGCCGTTCTGGCCCAGCACCTGGCCAGCGCCAAGCGCTGGCTCGATGCCGCAGGACTGTGGCTGCAGGCGGGTCTCGCGGCGCGGGATGTCGGCTCGACCATCGAAGCCATGGCAAGATTCGACAATTGCCTGCACAGTCTCGACTCCACGACCGCATCAAAGGAGTCCAATGCGATCCGGTTCAAGTGCCAGCTGAGCCGCGGCATGGTCATCTACCATCACTTCGGCCCCAGCGATCCTCGCGTACAGGACGCCTTGTCGGCCGCAGCTGAAGTTGCCGATGATCTGGGCGATCGGGATGCTTTGTCCGACGCGCTGACCTCGCTATCGCTCGTCCGCTACAATTCGGCCGATTTCCCTGCGGCGAGCAAGGTCGCCGGCACTCTGGTCGAACTTGGCATTCAGTTTGGCAGCAGGCGCGCGCTCGCAACGGGACGCATGCTGGAGGGACTCTGCAGCTTCGCAACCGGCAGGTTTCAGGACGCGCAGCAGGGTCTTGAGGAAGCCGTGAACCTGCTGAGCGAAGGCGCCGAGGGAACCGAGGCGATACAGGGCAGAGCGCTGGTCTATCTCGCCGTGACGCTGCACATCCTCGGAAGAACGGCAGAGGCGCGAAGCCTCGTGAATGTTGCGATCGAACTTGCCCGGCATCGGCGGGCCCTGGACCTGGCCGTGACCCTGGGCAACTCTCTCTACGTGTTCTCCCTCCAATCCAACATCCAGCAGATCCGGCGCATCGGCGAGGAACTCGAACGCCTCGCCCAGGAAAAGGGATTCCTGATGTGGTACCATCACGCGCGCTTCTTCCTTGCCTGGGCCGCCACCGTTGAAGGCGACAGGTCGGGACTTCAGCAGATGGAGGCATCGATGGACCGATTTCGCAGCGCACAGGAAGTTGTCGAGCAGTCCTTCTTCTATGGACTGATGGCAGAAAGATATCTCGCGGCAGGCGAGATCGCGACCGCCCTCAAGAATGCCGAGATGGGTCTGCAGCTGGTGCGTCTCTATGGCGAACGATTCTATGAAATCCCGCTGCTTGCCATCAAGTCACGGTGCCTCGCGGCCTCGACGGAATCGGATTTCGACAGCGAAGTTTCCAATCTCGAGGACCATATCCAGGCCCTGAACATCGAGTTCGGCGAAACGGTCTGGAGCAGCCCCCGTTGAGATTGTAACGTGCGCGCGCCAGGAGATCGTTCATGGACATGAAGCCAGCCAGACACGCGTCAGCCAGTGACGCGGACAGAAACATGCTGCGAAGCGCCCTCGATCAAGCAGCGGAATTCGACGATACACTGAGAGCATCGCGTGCCCAGTTCGAGGACATGCTGACAAGATACATCGCCCCGTTGCCCTATGCGCAAGATGCGCTGTTCCGCAGGCTGATCTCGGGCGAACCCACCGTGATGAGCGGTGTTCCCGCCCCGACGCGCGGCGCACTGGCCGGCCTGCCGGTACCGGACGCAGCAGCGGCACTGCTGACCTGGCTGCTGAGACGCCGGAGCAAGACACGCTACCGGCTCTATGGCGCCAAGGGCTCGGAGCGGCGCTACCTGACGCTGCGGGACGCCGCCGCGGCCTGGACCCGGGATACATCGGTGTTTGGTGTGGCCGACCTCCACATCCGCGACACGCCTATGGAAGACATCATCGATCCCGATGCGCTCGCGCCCTTCAATCTCCTCACCGCGTCGACCCCGGATGTCCAGCGTCAGGAAATGTACAGCCTGGTGATCAGCACACGGGGATATGTCACGGACTCCCACTCCGACGCGCCCGACAGCACGAACTACTGCTTCACGGGGCGCAAGCTCTGGATCGCGTGGGAGACACAGGAGGGCCTCGAACATGGGCTTGAGGATGTCGAACACGTGAAGGTCAAGGGAAGAGCCCGATTTGACCTCCGAAGCTGGGTGAAGCTCCCGAGCGCGCGGTGGTTTCTGGTGGGACCGGGCCAGACATTGTTCTTTCCGGCTCATTTGTCCCACAAGGTGGTCACCATCGATCGCTATCTCGGCGTGGGCGGCTTCTTCTTCTGTCTCCCGGGTGCCTTTCGTCTTCTGTCGCACTGGATTCTCAAGGAACCCCTGTGGCTGAAGGATGACGGAGCAAATGAGAACGAGCAGCTGGTCGCAGAGATCTCGAAGGCCGCGTTGAAAAAGCTGCGCCAGACCGGCACGACCTCGGGCGGCGACGGGACATGGGGCCAGGATTATCTGCGTCTTGCCGCCGATGATTTCGTCAAGTCCTGCCCACATGCGGATCTCGCGAAACTGCAAGCCGACAGCCGGTTCGCGCCGTTGCTTGCTGCAGCAACGCAACGGGCGTGAACCGGAAGGCCGCGACCGGAGTCTGGCCGATCAGTCGATTCCAAGAATCTCCTTCTCGCTTTCGTCGATCCCATAGTCGAGGAAGAGTTCTTCATCCGGATCGATGTCACGGATGGCATCGAAGGCGATCACCTGATCGGCGTGGATGTCCCTGCCTCTGACATTCGGGGGCGATGCATGATTGATCATTGAGCCCAGCCCGAAGGCGAGGCAGTAGAGGCCGGCCTCCTTGCCTTCACGATCATAGGACCATCCGAAGATGTGATTTGACAGGGCCGTGAAGCCGAGGAGGTCGAACTCCTCGGGCGAGAGCACGATCACCGGGTCAACCAGGATGGTTGTCCCGGCCGGAATCCGCCTCCGCGCAAAAACGCCCCTGCCCTTGCCGGGAGACGAGGCCAGATAGACGAAGGTGTGGTCGTCATGGAATGTTCTGCGCGCCCCATCCTCCGGCGCAGGCCCGCGGCTCGACGGCAGGCGAATATCGTCATCCTCGACGACGATGGACTGGTCTTCGACGCAGGCGACATAGGATCCGCCGTCATGTGCCCTGATCTCGGCGATCCGCCAGACGAAGTAATCGCTGAGCCAGTACTTCACCTCAACCTGATCGCCGACCGCATATCGCATCACAACACCTCGCCACGCGCATCACCCTTCAAACCTGGACCGGTAGCAAGCCTTGCGCGCGGCCTCAAGGGGACGGCAGCCAAGTGACCGGCGATGCCTGGGCGTCTGGGAGCACGCGGTCTGGATTGGGCCCGTTCGCCAAAGGTGTCGATGATATCCCGCTGGCTCAGCCTGTCTTGAACTGCCCCAGCTTGCTGAGGTTCTTCCAGATCAGCGTTCCAAAGCCACCGACGCCGTGGCGTCGCAAAGATCGGTAATCCTCACGGCTCTTGGCGATGATCCGGCCAAGCGAGCGATTGCTCTCGCCGCCCACCCGCATCTTGACCATGACTTCGGGGATGTAGGCCGATGTCAGCCCTGCCGCGCCGAACCATCGCAGCACGGCGTCATAATCGGCGGCGATGCGATATCCCGTGTCATAGGCGCCATGCTGTTCGATCACGTGGCGCCTCACATAAAGCGTGGGATGCGGTGGCATCCAGCCGCGCCTGAGACGGCCAGGCGAGAAATGACCGGCCTTCCAGGCGCGAATGATCCTGTTCATGTCCGCCTTCGCGACGTAGTCGAGATCACCATAGACCATGTCGATCCCCGGATCCGCGAAGGCTTCTGCAACCCTGCTGAGGACGTGGTCGTGCGCGAAGACGTCGTCCGAATGCATGAGACACAGCACGTCCCCGCTGGCGATCCTGAGCCCCTTGTTGATCGCATCATAGATGCCTTGGTCGGGCTCGGAGAGAATGCGCGTATTGGCATCACGTAGCTGCTCGATCACCGCCAGTGTCGCGTCGCGCGATGCGCCGTCCACCACGACATGTTCGACGGGTCTGTAGCTCTGCATCTGGACGCTGCGCATGGCCTCGCCGATCGTGTCCTGCCGATTGTAGACCGCGGTGATGACGGAGATCTTCATCA
>JAPLOT010000311.1 GCA_026400595.1 Alphaproteobacteria bacterium
GTCGATCTTGTCTGGATCAACGGCGAGAACTTCCGCGCGATGAAGCAGGATAGATTGCTCTTCGGTCCCTTTGCCGAAGACCTGCCGAATTTTGCCCTGGTCGATACCGCGGGCAAGCCCACCACGCGCATCGACTTTGCCGAAGCCACCGACGGCCTGGAGAGTCCCTGGGGCATGGCCCAGCTCACCTTCTTCGCCGATGGCGCCAGGCTCGCATCGCCGCCTGCCTCGATGATCGAACTGGCTGATCTGGCCAGGGCCAATCCCGGCCGCGTCACCTATCCCGCACCGCCCGATTTTCACGGCACGACCTTCGTCAAGCAGGTGCTGATCGAGACCATCGCGGACCCTTCGCTGCTTCCCCTGCGCGTGGACCTGCCGCAAGTCGAGGCCGCAACGAAGCCGATGTTCGCCTTTCTCGATGCGCTGCATCCGCATCTCTGGCGGGAAGGCAAGCAGTTTCCGCAGTCCCAGGCGCAGCTGAAGCAGATGCTGGCCGATGGCGAAGCGCTGATGGCGCTTACCTTCAATCCCAACGAACCGGCCAATCTCGTGGCTGCTGGCGAATTGCCGGATACGACCATTGCCTGGCAGCACCGCGGCGGCACCATCGGCAATACCCACTTCGTCGCCATTCCGGTCAATGCGCGTGGCAAGGCGGCAGCCCAGATCACGGCGAACTTCCTGCTGTCGCCCGAGGCCCAGGCGCGCAAGGCCGACCTCAAGGTCTGGGGCGATCCCACCGTGCTTGACGTCTCGAAACTCTCCGCGGCGGACAAGGCGCTGTTCCCGTCGCAAGCGCTGCCCGGCAGCGTGACGGACCCCGCACCCGCGATCCCCGAGCCGCATGGCAGCTGGGTGCCGCTGATCGAGGCCATGTGGCTCGAACGCTACGGCTCATGAAGGGCCTCGCTGGCGGCCTCCCCCTGGTTCTGCTCTGGGCCCTGCCACTCGCGGCGGGACTGGTCATGGCACTTGCGGGCGCCGACCTGGCATCGTGGCAGGCGCTGCTGGCGCACCCGCAGGCCTTTACGGCGCTGCTGCTGTCGCTGGCAACGGGCCTGGCGAGCACGACAGTATCGTTGCTGGTCGCGCTTGCGATCGCCGCGGGCCTCTATGGCACGCGTGCCTGGGAGCGCCTGCAGTCCTTCGCCGGCGTCACGCTTGCCGTGCCGCACCTCGCCTTTGCTATCGGCTTCGGGCTGCTCATCATGCCGAGTGGGTTGCTGGCTCGGCTTCTTGTTGGCGGCCAGACTCCACCCCCATGGATGACCGTTCAGGACCCGCTCGGCCTCAGCCTCGCCACGGCTCTGGTCCTCAAGGAAGTTCCGTTCCTCCTCGTCATGATCTGGGCCGTGCTGGCGCGCGGCGATTCAGCGGTCGCGCTTTCGGGACAGTGGCGCGCGGCGCGCAGCCTTGGTCATGGCCCGGGTTCGGTCTGGCTTCGCATCGTACAGCCGCAGCTTCTGCAGCGGTTGGCCTGGCCTCTGGCGGCAGTGCTCGCCTATGGCTGCACTGTCGTCGACATGGCCCTGGTGCTGGGGCCGACCCAGCCGCCGACGCTGGCTGTCCTCGTCTGGCGCGATCTCAACGATGCCGCGGCGGAGGTCAACGGCCGGGGGCTTGCAGGCGCCATGTTGCTGACGCTCGGCGTGGCCGGTCTGTTCGTCATTGCCGTTGTCATCCTGCGGCTGATGCGCAGTGGAATGTCGGCCTGGCGCATATCCGGTCCGTCCCGTCTTGCGGCGCCGAGGCGCATCGCTGCCCTTGCATCCGCTGCGCTCGCATTCGCCTTTGTGGCGGTCCTTGCAGTTCTGGCCCTGATCTCGATCGCGCCGCGCTGGACCTATCCCCGCCTCCTGCCGGATGTGTTCGATCTTTCGGTCTGGAGCAGGGCCCTGTCGGATCCGGCGCCCCTCGTCCTCAGCCTTCTGCTGGGCCTCGCGACAACCGCGGTGGCGCTCGTGCTTGCCGTGCTGTGGTTCGAAACCCAGCCGACCCGGCGCGATCCGTGGCCTACGAGCCTTGCGCTTGCGGGTCTGGTTCTGCCGCAGATCCTCATCGTTGCCGGGCAGTACCGCGCCGGCCTCGCGCTCGATCTGACGGGTTCGCTCGCCGGCCTCTTTCTTGTCCATCTGACGCCGGTGCTTGCCTATGTGATGGTTGTGCTGGCTGGGCCCTATCGCGCGCTCGATCCGCGCTATGCGTCTGTCTCCCGCGCGCTCGGGGCCGGCCCGGTGCGCAGCTGGGCAAGGGTCACGGCGCCACTGCTCAAGGCGCCGCTGCTCTCTGCTGCCGCCGTGGGCTTCGCCGTCAGCATGGTTCAGTTCGTGCCGGCACAGCTTCTTGGCGCTGGTCGCTACAGCACCTTGCCGATGGAGGCTGTCACCTTGTCGTCCGGAGGCAACCGCGCGCTTACTGCAGCCTTTGCCCTGCTGCTGACCGCTCCGCCGCTGCTTGCCGTCCTGCTTGCCGCGCGCCTCGGGAGGCCGCGGTGGGGCTAGTCCTCGAGTTGGTATCGGTCAGGCTGCACGGCAAGCCACTGGTCGCTGCCGTGAGCCTCGCCATCGCGCCGGGTGAGGTCGTCACGCTGATGGGCCCCAGCGGCAGCGGCAAGTCTTCGCTGCTTGCCTTCATCGCGGGCGACCTCGGGAGCCCGTTCGACGGCAGCGGCACCACCCGCCTGAACGACAGGATTCTGGACGGCCTGCCGCCGGAACGCCGCCGCATCGGCCGCCTGTTCCAGGACGACCTTCTCTTCCCTCATATGACCGTCGGCGAGAACCTGCTCTTCGGCATGCCGCGCGGGGCGGTGGCGCTTCGCCAGTCGAGGATGCACATGGCTCTGGAACAGATTGGCCTGAGGGATTTCGAGCATCGCCCGCCGCAGTCGCTCTCGGGCGGGCAGCGTGCACGTGTGGCATTGATGCGCAGCCTCCTGGCGGAGCCGGATGCCATCCTGCTGGATGAACCCTTCTCCAGGCTCGACAGCGAACTTCGGGCGGCCATGCGGGAACTGGTCTTTGCCAGAATAGCCGCGGCCGGAATTCCCGGCCTGCTCGTCACCCATGATGTTGCGGATGCGCCACCCGGCGGGCGCATCCTGCGCATCGCGCCGGATGGAGTCCTGCAGCATGCTTGACCGTTACGCCCTCAAACTGCTCCGTCCGGCGATCGAAACCACGGCACGTCGGGCCTGGCGCATGGGATTGACGGCGGATACGGCAACCTTGATCGGCTTTGGCTTCGGCATGGCCGCGGCAGGCCTCGTTGCTTCGGGCCATTTCCTGCTCGCCGTCGTTCCGTTGATTCTCAACCGCGCACTCGACGGCCTTGACGGAGCGCTGGCGCGGCTGTCGCGGGTGACGGACCGCGGTGCCTTTCTCGACATCGGCCTCGACTTCGTCTTCTACGCGGCCATCCCGCTCGCCTTTGCCATCTGCGATCCGGCCGCAAATGCGCTGGCGGCTGCGGTGCTGCTGGCGGCCTTTCTCGGCACGGGCACCAGCTTCCTGGCCTTTGCCGTCATCGCCGAGAAGCGCGGGCTGAAGAGCACGGCCTATCCATCGAAGTCCTTCTACTATCTGGGCGGACTGACCGAGGGCACCGAGACGATCCTGTGCTTTCTCGCAATGTGCCTCTGGCCGGCCCACTTCGCCGGCATCGCCATGTTCTATGCAGCGCTCTGCTGCGTGACGACCGCCACGCGGCTGATCGCAGGCTGGCACATGTTCGGCGCCGACGAAAAGCGTTAATCGCGCGTTACGCATCACCGAGATTTTTCTTCTCCGGGTTGCAGAAAAAACTTGAACCGACTCGGGATTTGAATCATATGTCCCTCGCCCAAAGTCGCACGTGCCTCAAGGGACTTCCCCAAAGCAACGACGGTGCGGGCTTTTTGGTCTCTGCCGGCTCCTCCAAAGGCCGGGGTTACTGAGAGGCACCACTATCATTGCCCCATGTGCGATCGGGTTTCCCGGTCAATCCAAGGCGAACAGGTCAGTACGCGCAAAGCGTTCTCCACGTCTCCATCGCGTGGGCTCGCGGCGTCGCGCTGGCATCGACAAAGCTCAACCTGTTTTCCGGGAGACCGCCCCATGGCCGCCACCGCTCGTATCCTCGACTTCCTGCGTGACCGACGTCCCGACGGCCCCTGCCTCGTGGTCGATCTCGAAGTCATCGCCGACAACTATCGCCTCTTCGCGCGCAGCATGCCCGATACCCGCATCTTCTATGCGGTGAAGGCCAATCCGGCGCCCGAGATCCTGTCGCTGCTGGCCGGCCTGGGCTCGTGCTTCGACACCGCCTCGGTGCCGGAGATCGAGATGGCGCTGAATGCCGGCGCCACCCCCGACCGCATCTCCTTCGGCAACACCATCAAGAAGGAGCGTGACATCGCCCGCGCCCATGCGCTGGGCGTGTCGCTCTTCGCCGTCGATTCGGAGGAGGAGGTCGAAAAGGTCGCGCGCGCCGCTCCGGGCGCCAAGGTCTTCTGCCGTATCCTCACCGACGGCGCTGGCGCCGAGTGGCCGCTGTCGCGCAAGTTCGGCTGCGAGCCCGCCATGGCGGTGGGCGTGCTGCTGCGCGCTCATGAGCTGGGCCTCAATCCCTATGGCATCTCCTTCCATGTCGGCTCGCAGCAGACCCGGCTGGAAGCCTGGGATTCTGCCCTCGGCGAAGCCAAGGCCATCTTCGATGCCATGCAGAAGCACGGCATCGTGCTGCAGATGGTCAATCTCGGCGGCGGCTTCCCGACCCGCTACCTGCGCCAGGTGCCGGGGACCGGAAGCTATGCCAATGCGATTCATGATGCGTTGACCAAGCATTTCGGCAATGCCATTCCCGAGACCATCATCGAGCCGGGCCGCGGAATGGTGGGAAATGCCGGCGTGATCAAGTCGGAGGTCGTGCTGGTCTCGAAGAAGCATGCCAATGACAACATCCGCTGGGTCTATCTCGACATCGGCAAGTTCGGCGGCCTGGCCGAGACCATGGACGAGGCGATCCGCTATCCGATCGTCACCGCCCGGGACGGCGACGCCAAGGCGCCCTGCATCATCGCAGGTCCGACCTGCGATTCGGCCGACGTGCTCTACGAGAAGACGCCTTATGACCTGCCGGTGACTCTCTCCGTCGGCGACGAGGTTCTGATCGAGGCGGCCGGTGCCTATACCACGACCTATGCGTCGGTTGCCTTCAACGGCTTCTCGCCGCTGCAGGCCTATGTGATCTGATCCGCAGGATCGGTCTCCACCCCCACCCGTCACCCCGGCGCAAGCCGGGGGCAACCTCAGTCAAGGTGACCGGCCGTGCCGGTCTGACAGGAAGGCATTGAGCAAGATGGTCAACATTCGCCCCGAACTCGCCTCCGACCGCCCGCAGCGCGAAGCGCTTCTCGACCGGGCCTTCGGCAGGAATCGTCACCGCAAGACCTCGGCGCGCCTGCGCGACAGCCGGCTGCCGGCCGAAGGCCTCGCCTTCTCCGCAACCGACGCGAAGGGCCGGCTCATCGGCACCGTCAGGCTGTGGCACGTGATGGCCGGCTCGGCCGGACCGGCGCTGCTGCTCGGTCCGCTGGCTGTCGACGCGCGCCATCAGAAGCGCGGCATCGGCAGTGCCCTCATGCAGCATGCCATTGCAGAGGCGCGCTCCCAGGGGCACCAGGCCGTCATCCTGGTCGGCGACGAAACCTATTATCGGCGCTTCGGATTCGCCCGGTCCGCGGTCGCCGACCTGCATCTGCCGACCTGCATCTGCCCGGCCCGGTGGACCGTGACCGCTTCCTTGGCCTCGAGCTGGCCCCC
Source organism: Alphaproteobacteria bacterium (assembly GCA_026400595.1). GTDB lineage: Bacteria > Pseudomonadota > Alphaproteobacteria > Rhizobiales > Aestuariivirgaceae > Aestuariivirga. The sequence continues at coordinate 5,805 of JAPLOT010000311.1, forward strand.
GCTGCGCTGGATGGCGCCGAGGGACTGGTTCTCGCCAGCGGCCTGCTGGAGTTCGAGCGCGGCGCCGTCGCGGCATAGCTACGCCGCCAGGCCCTGGCGCGGGTGACGGCCTCGGCGAAGCGGCTGGATGCCTCCGCGCCGAAGCCACCGGTTGGCGCGATGAAATGTGCGGGGGGCGGCAGAGCCGGAAGCTCTGGCGCCCCCGCGCCCCTCATGGCCATGCGCGCCGTGCCGAGTGCCGTGAGATTGACGGAGGATGGCACAAGCACGGTCTTGTCGAGCGCCGTCGCGAGGAAGGACAGGAAATAGGGATTGCGCGCCATTCCGCCATCGACGGAAATCCGCGCGCCGAGCGGCACCACATGTTTCATCGCCGCGATGACTTCTGCCGCACGCAGGGCAATGCCTTCCAGCATGCTCTGCATCATGTCGCTGCGCGTCGTGTCGAGCCCGAGGCCGATCCACAGTCCGGCGGCGCTGCGGTCCCAATGTGGGCATCCGAGTCCGGACAGTGCAGGGACAAAGGCCAGGTCGCGGAGGATTGCAGGCGGCGCGATGAAGTGGTCGATCTCGGAGAAGTCTGAAAAGAGTCCAAGCCCTTTCGCCCAGTTGAGGGCCGAAGCGGCGTTGTAGACTCCGCCTTCGATGGCAAATGCGGGAGGCTCCCGCCCGATCCGCCAGGCCAGGGTCGGAAGCATGCCGGTCGTTCCGCCATCAAGCCGCGATGCACCCGCGACAGCCAGCGCAAAGGCGCCCGTGCCGAAAGTGATCTTGGCATCGCCCGGCCTCTCGCAGCCGTGTCCGAACAGCGCGGCCTGCTGGTCGACGAGGCTTGCCGTCACCCTTGTCCGGCCCAGCGTGCCGAAGTCGCCAGCGGTCGGCCGGATCTCCGGGAGGCACTCCATCGGCACGCCGAAGAGATCGCAGAGCTGTGGGTCCCACTGCATCGTGTCAAGCGACATCAGGCTGGTGCGTGAGGCATTGGTGACATCGGTGGCGAAGGCGCCCGTGAGGCGGGCCAGGAAGAAGGCATCGCTGGTGCCGAGCCGCAGGCGCTTCTGCCGCAGAAGATCGCGCGCGTCCGGCACATGATCGAGAAGCCAGCGCAGCTTGCTGGCCGAGAAGTAGGGATCGAGCGGAAGTCCGGCCAGTTTCTGGGTGAGCGCTTCGTGGCCCTCGGCTTTCAACCGCTCTGTCATGTCCTTGGTACGGTCGTCCTGCCAGACGATGGC
>JAPLOT010000090.1 GCA_026400595.1 Alphaproteobacteria bacterium
AAGCCCACCACGCTCTCGCTGCTCTCGGGCGGCGAACAGACGCTCACCGCGCTGTCGCGGATCTTTGCCGTCTTCCTCACCAACCCCTCGCCCATCTGCGTGCTGGACGAAGTGGACGCCCCGCTCGACGACCACAATGTCGAGCGCTTCTGCAACCTGCTTGACGCCATGCTGGAGCGCACCGAGACGCGCTTCCTGATCATCACCCACCACGCGCTGACCATGGCCCGCATGCACCGCCTCTTCGGCGTCACCATGATGGAGCGCGGCGTGTCGCAGCTGGTGTCGGTGAACCTGCAGCAGGCAGAGACGCTGGCGATTGCCAGCTGAGCGGCGGAACGCTCGTTGCCGCGAGTGGAATCGCCTTGCTCCGGGCGGAATCGGGGTGCTGTTCCGGACTTTTCGACGCAGCGCAAAAAGCAGGCAATTCCTGCTTCCGTTTCAAGATGTTAGAATCCGAATCCAATTCTTGACACATACCCGCCCCGAAACTAAGAAGAGCGCGCTTCGGGAGGGGGTCTTTCCGGGCGCGCGGAACCTTTGCCCGGAAGATCGCAGATCATGAAGAAGCCAGGCAAAGGCAGCACGCCGGAAGACAGGACCCTCAAGGAGCTGGGCGACCTTTCGGAGCGGCTCAAGGACCTGTCCGGCCGCATCGCGGCGGAAAAGTCCGAACGCGCCGAAAGCCAGAAACCGCCTGCAAGTCTTTCGGGGGCCACGAGCTATGCCAAGGGCTACCGGCTTGCAAGCGAGTTCGTTGCCGGAACGCTGGTCGGTGGCCTCTTCGGCTACGGGTTCGACTGGCTCTTCGGCACGTTGCCTTTCGGACTGATCGTCTTTCTGCTCCTGGGTTTCGGAGCCGGTATCCTGAACATGGCGCGCGCCGCCAACAGGGTGCCACCGGCACAGGAGCGGCTTGGTTCAAACCCGCCGCCAAAAGCGGCTTATGATGATGAAGAAGAGGACTGATCGTGGCTAACGATCCGATCCACCAGTTTCAGATCCAGGACCTCACGGCCCCCGTCAGCATCGGCGGCTACGAGATCAGCTTCACCAATTCGGCCCTCTTCATGGGCGTGGCGGTCGCCACCATCACCGGCATCCTGATCATGGCCACCGCGAAGGGTTCGCTGGTGCCCGGCCGGCTGCAGTCGGTGGGCGAGGTGTGGTACGAGTTCGTGCACAACATGGTGCGCCAGGTACTGGGCCACGAGGGCAAGAAGTTCTTTCCCCTTGTCTTCTCGCTCTTCTCCTTCGTCCTCGTCGCCAACATGCTTGGCATGTTCCCCTATTTCTTCACCGTCACCAGCCATGTGGTGGTCACCGCGGCGCTTGCCATCTTCGTGGTGGGCCTCGTGGTGGTGGTCGGGATCGCCAAGCACGGGCTCGGCTGGTTCAAGCTCTTCGTGCCGCACGGCGTGCCGCTCGCCATCCTGCCCTTCATCTCGCTCATCGAGATCATCTCCTTTTTCTCGCGCCCGATCAGCCTCGGCCTGCGACTCTTCGGCAACATGCTGGCCGGCCACATCGTGCTCAAGGTCTTCGCGGGCTTCGTGGTCAGCCTCGGCGCGCTGGGCCTCGGCGGCATCATCGGCGCGGCAGCGCCGCTGGCCATGGCGGTCGCACTCACCGCGCTGGAATTCCTCGTGGCCTTCCTGCAGGCCTTCGTCTTCGCCATCCTGACCTGCGTCTATCTCAACGACGCGCTTCATCCTGGCCACTGATCAACTCCACAACCCTCAACACAAACCGAAAACTCCAAGGAGACTAAAATGGACGCAGATGCAGCAAAGCTGATTGGTGCCGGTATCGCTTGTATCGGCATGGGTGGCGCCGGTATCGGCGTGGGCCACATCTTCGGCAACTTCCTGGCCGGCGCGCTGCGCAATCCCTCGGCCGCCAGCGCCCAGTTCACCAACGCCCTCATCGGCGCGGCGCTGGCCGAAGGCCTCGGCATCTTCTCGCTGGTTATCGCCCTCCTCCTGCTCTTCGTCGCCTGATCGGCGTCAAGGGAACTCACGTCGGAGCCGGGCCGCCAGCGGGCGGAACGGCTTCCCCATTTGAGGCGTAGCAATGTCGCAGACGACAACAGCCCAGGCCGAAACCACAGGCGAAGCTCCCGCAACCGGACACGGGGATGCGGAGGCCGGCCACACGACCGAAGGCACTGTCGACCACGGCGCCACGGTCTTCCCGCCGCTTGATGTCACCACCTTCCCGTCGCAGCTCTTCTGGCTGGTCATCTTCTTCGGCCTGCTCTACCTGCTGATGAGCCGGGTGGCGCTGCCGCGGGTGGAGAAGATCTTGCATGGCCGCGCGCAGCAGATCGAAGGCGACCTCGCCAGGGCCCAGGCCCTGAAGGAGGAAACCGAGAACGCGATCAAGGCCTACGAAAAGTCCCTGACCGACGCGCGCGGGCGCGCCACCGGCATCGGGCAGGAGGCGCGGTCGAAGCTGATGGCCGAGGTCGAGGCCGAGCGCAAGGCGCTGGAAGAGACGCTGTCCAGGAAGCTCGCCGAGGCCGAGGCCCTGATCGCGAAGAGCCGCGGCAAGGCCATGGCCGAAGTGGATGGCATCGCGACCGAGACGGCGGCCGAAATCGTGGCGGCGCTGACCGGCGCCAAGGTTACCAAGGCGGACGCGGCCAAGGCCGTCGCCGCGGCCAAGGGCTGAGGAGAGCATCATGCATCTGGACGCAACCTTCTTCGCCCTGGTCGCGCTGCTTATCTTCTTCGGCATCGTCATCTATGTCGGCGCCTTCCGCAAGATCGGCGACGGCCTCGACAACCGGGCCGCGCGCATCCGGAAGGAACTGGAAGACGCCATGAACCTCCGCAAGGAGGCCGAGGCCCTGCTCAACGAATACAAGCAGAAGCGCCAGGAAGCCGAGAAGGAAGCGCAGTCGATCATCGCCCAGGCCAAGGCCGACGCCGACGAATATGCCGCCGAGACGCGGCGCAAGCTGTCGGAATCGATCGAGCGCCGCACCCGCCAGGCCGAGCAGAAAATCGCCCAGGCCGAGGCCAATGCGGTGAAGGACGTGCGCAGCGCCGTGGCCGAGATCGCGGTGGCGGCGGCCACCTCCCTGACCGCGGGCCAGGTCAAGGCCGGCAAGGCCGGAGACCTCATCGCCGACTCGATCGCCGCCGTGAAGGCCAAGCTGAACTAGATCAACCGCTATCGTGGCACCAAGGCCCGGCTCTCATGCCGGGCCTTTTTGTTGGGGCTGTAGCCGCTCCTGCCCGCTCTTCGCTGTTCCGCTCGCCCGCAACTGCTGTCACTATCCATGCCGTGGCAACCTCAACGCGCGAGTCGCCCCGTGACGGATCATCCCTCGAAACTGTCCCTGATCTCCATCCTGTCGCCGCCTGCCGCGAAAGACCTCGACAGCGAGCAGTTCCAGACCATCCTGCGCAGCCACAAGCGCGAGGGCCTGGCGCTGGCCTTCTGGGCCCGAACCGTCGCCCTGGTCTTCATCTCGGCCTTCCTGTTCTTCATCGTGCAATGGCCCGTCGTGCTGTTTCCGCAACTGTTTCTCGCAGCCTTCTTCGTGGTGGGATGGCTGCAGCAGCGCTATGGCCGGGTCGGGCGCTCGCGGATCGAGCTGCTGCTCGCCTTCGCCGACATCGCGCTGCTGACCGCAGTCGTCGTCATTCCCAACCCGCTCAATCCCGACGATCTTCCCCTGCCATTGCAGTACCACTTCGACAGCTTCATCTATGCCTTCGTCATGCTGGCCGGCGTGACGCTGTCATTGCACTGGCGCACCATCAACCTGCTCGGTTTCGGCGTCCCGATGATCTGGCTTGCCGCGGCCGCTGCGCTCTGGTTCTTCTTTCAGCCGCTTCCGCATCTGACAGCGCTCGCAGATCAGATGTTCGGAACACGCACCGATCTCAACGACCTGTTCGATCCCAACGAGATCAACTGGGACCAGCGCGTGCAGGAGGCCCTTGTCTATTGCCTGGTGGCGCTGATCCTCGGCCTCAACGGCATGCGCGGCGAGAGGCTGCTCTTGCAGTTCGCCGAAGCCGAGCGCAAGCGCACCAACCTGTCGCGCTACTTTTCGCCCAATGTCACGGCCGAGCTGGTGCGCGCCGATGACGCGCTGAGCCAGAGCCGCACCATTCCGGTAGCGGTGATGTTCGTCGACATCGTCGGTTTCACCCGCTTCGCCTCCGGCGTGTCGGCAGCCGAGGCCATGGAGACGCTGCGCAGCTTCTTTGCCCGCATGGAGCGCGCCGTCTTCGCGCATCACGGAACGCTGGACAAGTATCTGGGCGACGGGCTGATGGCAACCTTCGGCACGCCGGTGCCCGGCCCCGACAGCGCCGTCAATGCCTTGCGCTGCGGGGCCGCCATGCAGGGCGCGGTCGAGGACTGGAACCGGGAAAGGGCACAGCGCGGCCTGCCACCCTTCCGCATCGGCGTCGGCGTGCATTTCGGCGAGGTGGCCTTCGGCAACATCGGCAACAGCCGCCTCGAGCTCGCGGTGATCGGCGACACGGTGAACGTCGCCAGCCGGCTGGAGTCGCTGACGCGCGAACTGGACGCCACCATCGCCGTCTCGCGCGAGGTGCTGGAGCAGGCCATCGCCGTGGCCGGGCTGCAGGATCCTTGCCTGGCCGGCTTCCATCCCGTGGGCCCGCGCAAGGTCCAGGGCACCAGCAAATGGATCGAAGTCGCCGCCGTCAGCCGCGTGCCAGCCCTGCCGGCAGCAGGGACGTAACGTCCCAGCCCTGCCGCCAGTCCTAGCGCGGAATGAAGTCAGACGGAATCACCGATTCCCCCTCCCCCTTGTGGGGAGGGCCGGGGTGGGGGTCGGGAAATCGATCAGAACACAAATGAACGCAAAGGTCTGAGTTCGGAGTGACCCCCACCCTTGATCCCTCCCCACAAGGGGGAGGGAAATCAAAGCTGGTCCCAACTCGAATCATTCTGCTCTACCGGGGCGGCGGACCGCTGAGGATGCGAACCACGTCGCGGCTGTGCGCGCCCCGCAGGCAGCCCACCGTATAGGGAAAATCGGGCGTGCCGTGATAGTGATACATGACGCGTCTTTCGCCATCCCAGTCGATCTCATGGCTGTGCCCATGACAGGCGTCGAGATCGGCACTGGTCAGTGCTTCGCCCGCCTCTCCGTAGGGGCCGAAGATGCCGAAGCCATCGACGGCGTAGCCGGCCAGCTGCCCGTGCTGTCCCGGCTGCTGCTGGCTGAGCGCGCAGGGACTGAGCGAGTGATAGTGATAGATGCCGGCTGGCTGGGGATGGCCCTCGCAGCTGTCCTGCACCTCATGGGCCACGGCATCGCGGCCCGGCGCATCCAGCGCGCTGTACAGCGGTACGCCGGTCAGCAGAATGCCCACCACGCCGGGCGCGCAGGTCGGGCTCTCCGCCAGCTCCGGATCGGCCGGCAGGCTGAAGCCGATGCGCTGCGGCTGGATGTGATGTGGATTGCGGTCATACTTGTAGGCCTCGCTGCCCGGCCGGATCGGAAAGACCCCGGTGCCGTGGTCCGGCAGAGCATTGGTGAAGAAGACCCGGCGGTCGCCGTCGCGCCGGATCTCGAAGACATGTGGCCACGTCACCTTGCCGCCCACCACTGCCTTGGCGGTCCTGTCGTAGGTGCCGGCCTCCAGATCGATCCAGGGACCATTGACCTGCGCGCCGCCTGCCCGGGGATCGATGCGGCAGGGCCAGATATGGCCCACCGCCGGCGCCTTCGATCGGAGCGTGTCACCGAGTGGCAGATGCTTGAGGTCGTGTGCGCCTGCCGCTGTTGCGGTGGCGAGAAACGCAATGATGGTGGCCGTCTGAAAGCGCATGAGGTCCTCCTCTGCCATCTCAGACGTTCCGATAGGTCAAATTCCGTCGCGAATTACTCCGCGGCTTCCATGTAATTCGCCATGGGCGGACAGGTGCAGACGAGGTTGCGGTCGCCGTAAACGTTATCGACGCGGGCCACCGGCGGCCAGTACTTGTCGTTCGGATATCCCTTTAGCGGGAAGTAAGCCTTCTCCTTCGAGTAAGGATGCTTCCAGTCGCCCATCAGCAGGCGATGCGTATGCGGCGCATTCTTCAGCACATTGTCGTTGCGGTCGGCCCTGCCCTCCTCCACCTCGGCGATCTCCTTGCGGATCTCGATCATGGCGTCGCAGAAGCGGTCAAGCTCGCGCTTGCTCTCGGATTCGGTGGGCTCGATCATCAGCGTGTCGACCACCGGGAAGGACATGGTCGGCGCATGGAAGCCATAGTCCACCAGCCGCTTGGCCACGTCCTCGACCGACAGGCCGGTGCGTTCCTTGAGCCAGCGCAGGTCGATGATGCATTCATGCGCGATGAAGCCGCCGGGTCCGGTGTAGACGATGGGAAAGTGCGGCGCCAGGCGCCTGGCGATGTAATTGGCATTGAGGATCGCCATGATCGTCGCCTTGCGCAGGCCCGGGCCGCCCATCATGGCGATGTAGGTCCAGGAGATCGGCAGGATCGAGGCCGAGCCCCAGGGTGCGGCCGACACCGCGCCGCGCGACTGGTCGCGGCCCGCCGCCGGATTGACGCCATGCACCACATTGTGCCCCGGCAAGAAGGGCGCCAGATGCGCCTTGACGCCGATCGGCCCCATGCCGGGGCCGCCGCCGCCATGGGGAATGCAGAAGGTCTTGTGCAGGTTCATGTGGCAGACGTCGGCGCCCAGTTCCGCCGGGCGCACCAGGCCCACCTGCGCATTGAGATTGGCGCCGTCGAGATAGACCTGCCCGCCATTGTCATGGACGATCCCGCAGATGTCGATCACCGCCTCCTCGAAGACGCCATGGGTCGAAGGGTAGGTGATCATCAGCGCGGCCAGGTGCTCGCGGTGCTGCTCGGCCTTGGCCTTGAGGTCAGCGAGGTCGACATTCCCGTTCGTGTCGCAGGCGACGACCACCACCTTCATGCCCGCCATCACGGCGGAGGCCGGATTGGTGCCATGCGCCGAGATCGGGATGAGGCAGACGTCGCGATGTTTGTGCCCGCGCCACTCGTGATAGCCGCGGATGGCAAGGAGCCCGGCATATTCGCCCTGGCTTCCGGCATTGGGCTGCAACGACACCGCGTCGAAGCCGGTGATCTCGGCCAGCATGGACTCGAGTTCCTCGAAAAGCTGCATGTAGCCCTGCGCCTGCTCCAATGGCACGAAGGGATGCAGCATGGAGAAGCTGCGCCAGGTGACGGGGATCATCTCTGTCGTGGCATTGAGCTTCATCGTGCAGGAGCCCAGCGGGATCATCGACTGGTCCAGCGCAACGTCCTTGACCTGAAGATGCCGCAGGTAGCGCAGCATCTCGGTCTCCGAGTGGTACATCGAGAAGACCGGATGCGTGAGATAGGCCGAGCTGCGGCGGAGGTTCGCCGGGATCGCCTCCTTCAGCGTCTTGTCGATACCGTCAAGCGTGATGACATCCAGCGCATCGGTCTTGAACACGGTCAGCAGCCGCTCCAGCTCCTGGCGGCGGATCGACTGGTCGAAGGAGATGCCGATGTGATCGGAATCGACGAAGCGCAGGTTGATGCGCTGTTCCTTGGCGCGGGCCCAGATCATGTGGGCGCGGCCCGGCACATGGATGGTGACCGTGTCGAAGAAGGCCTTGGTCTTCACCTCGTAGCCCCAGCCCGACACCGCGGACGCGAAGATCTCGGCGAAACGATGGGTGCGTTCGGCCATCTTCCGGATGCCCTTGGGTCCGTTGTAGACGGCAAAGAAGCCGGCGATCACGGCGAGCAGCACCTGCGCGGTGCAGATGTTGCTGGTCGCCTTCTCGCGGCGGATATGCTGCTCGCGCGTCTGCATCGCCATGCGCAGCGCACGGTGGCCTTCGGCATCGACCGAGACGCCGATGATGCGGCCCGGCATGGCGCGCTTGAATTCGTCGCGGGTGGCGAAGAAGGCGGCATGCGGCCCGCCATAGCCCATGGGCACGCCGAAGCGCTGCGCCGATCCCAGGGCGATGTCGGCGCCAAGCTCGCCCGGCGGCGTCAGCAGCGCAAGCGCCAGGAGATCGGTCGCCATGATGGCCAGCGCGCCCGCGCCATGCAGCCTGTCGATGATGCCGCGATAATCGCGCACCTCGCCCGAAGAGCCCGGATAGGAGAGCAGCGCCGCGAAAACCTTGGCGGGATCGAGGTCGCGCGCCGGATCGCCGATCTGTACCTCGTAGCCGAAGGCATGCGCGCGGGTCTCGATCACGCCGATGGTCTGGGGATGGGTGTCGGCATCGACGAAGAAGACATTGGCCGAGGTCTTCACCACGCGCTTGGCCATGGCCATGGCCTCGGCCGCCGCGGTCGCCTCGTCCAACAGCGAGGCGCTGGCGAGCTCAAGCCCGGTCATGTCAATGACCACCTGCTGGAAGTTGAGCAGCGCCTCGAGACGTCCCTGGCTCACCTCGGCCTGGCAGGGCGTATAGGCCGTGTACCAGCCCGGATTCTCCAGTACATTGCGCAGGATCACCTTCGGCGTGATGGTGCCGTAGTAGCCCATGCCGATCATCGAGCAATAGACCTCGTTGCGCTCGGCCATGGTGCGGAGGTAGGAGAGCGCCGTGCGCTCGGCCATCGCCGGCTTCAGCTCCAGCGGGCGCTTGGTCCGGATCTTCTCGGGCACCACCTTGGCGATGAAGTCCTCGAGCGATGCGGCACCCACCGCACGCAGCATCTCGCGCGTCTCGGCCTCGGTCGGCCCGATATGCCGCGGAATGAAATTGGCCCCGGGCTCAAGCTCGGCCAGCGTCGGTCGGGTGGTCATGTAGAAATCTCCTTTTCTTCATCCCTCTTCGCGGCACTTAGGGAGGGTGCCGCCCGAAGGGCGGCGGGTGGGGTGCGTGTAGCAAGTTCAGCCGCAATGGCATCGATCACACCATCCATGCTTTGGTCGATTTCATGGTTCCAGAAGCGCAGGACGCGAAAGCCATGGTCTGTCAGCATCCGGTCACGCGCCGCATCGCGGCGAATTCCCGGATCAAAGCCATGTTGCGAGCCGTCGACTTCGATCACCAACCGGGCTGACTTTTCGACGAAGTTCACGACGCAATTGCCGATCGGCGCCTGCCTGCGGAAGTGAAAGCCGCGCGCATTGAAGTGCTTCAGCTGACACCAGAGTTTGATGTCCAGTGGCGTCATGTGGTTGCGAAGCCAGCGAGCCCGAAGGTTCGGCATGTCACCCTCCCATCCGCCCGGACCCCACCCGCCGCGCATACGCGCGGCACCCTCCCCGCTGCGCGAGGAGGGATGTCCTCCCTCGCGGAACGCGGGGGAGGTGGCGCGAAGCGCCGGAGGGGGCCTCACCCCGCGACGAACGTGTCATAGGCGGCGCGGTCCATCAGCGTGTCGAGTTCGGCCGGGTTGGCGAGTTTCACCTTCATGAACCAGGCGGCACCCTCGGCGTCGCGGTTGACCAGCCCCGGATCGCCCTGCAGCTCGGCATTCACCGCCACCACCTCGCCCGTCACCGGCGCATAGACCTCGCTCGCGGCCTTGACGCTTTCCACCACCGCGGCCTCGGCGTCCTTGGTCACGGCCTTGCCCACCGCCGGCAGTTCGACGAAGACCACGTCGCCCAGCTGCTCCTGGGCATGGTTGGTGATGCCGATTGTGGCGATGCCGTTCTCGACGGTCACCCACTCGTGGTCCTTGCTGTACTTCACGCTCATCTGCTGCTCCTCAGCGCTTGAATCGGTTGGGGACGAAGGGAAGCTTGACGATCTCGGCCGGCAGCGCAGTGCCGCGCACCACCAGCTGGACCAGTGTTCCGGGGACGGAGGATTTCGCCTCGACATAGCCCATGGCGACAGGGCCGCCGACCGTCGGCCCGAAGCCGCCCGAGGTGACGATGCCGATCTCGCGGCCAGCCATGTCGGTGACCACCGTGCCGTCGCGCGCCGGCGCGCGGCCCTGCGGCCTGATGCCGACGCGCTTGCGGGCCGTCCCGCTCGAAAGTTCCGCCTGCACGCGGGCGGCGCCGATGAAGCCGCCCTCGTTCCGCCGCCGCTTGCCGATGGACCAGACGAGATCGGCCTCGACCGGCGAGATGGCTTCGGTCAGTTCGTGACCATAGAGGCAGAGGCCCGCCTCGAGGCGCAGCGAATCGCGCGCACCCAGGCCAACGGGCTTCACCCGCTCGTCCTCCAGCAGCAGCGTCCAGAGCCGCACCGCATCGCGTGCCGCAAGCGAGATCTCATCGCCGTCCTCGCCGGTATAGCCCGAGCGCGAGACCTGCAGGGCCAGGCCCTTCACCGCCAGGTCGGTCGAATGCATGAACTTCAGATCGGCCAGCTCCGGCGCCAGCTTCGCCATCACGGCTTCCGCTTTCGGCCCCTGCAGCGCCACCAGCGCCAGGTCGTCGCGCGGCGTGAGCGTCAGGCTTTCCGGCAGGTGCGCGTCGATCCAGCCATAGTCGTGGTCCTTCCGCGACGCGTTGACCACCACGTAGAAGGTGCCGTCTTCCGCCGTGCGGGTGATCATGAGATCGTCCAGCGTGCCGCCGTCCGAAGCGAGCAGCTGCGCATAGCGCTGCTGCTGGGGCGCAAGCCCCAGCACATCGGCTGGCACCAGCCGTTCCAGCGCCTTCGCCGCGGCCGCCGTGTCCGGCCCCTCGATGAA
>JAPLOT010000478.1 GCA_026400595.1 Alphaproteobacteria bacterium
CCCATTGCTTCGCGAGGCCCATACTGCACCCACGGCCCTCTTTTCTTCTGCGTCGGCTGTGTCATAGAGGTGCCCGCCTTTATACTCGACGACCAGAACACGCCCATCGGTGAGTTGGCAGAGGAAGTCGGGGTAAAACCAGTCCTTAGACATGTGCAGGCGGAACGACGTAGTTTTGCGCGCAAGATTCCGCACCCAAAAGTTCACTTCTGGCATTGCATCGATGAACTGCGCACACGAGAACTCCTCAGCCAGGTCCCCATCCGACGTGAGTTCGCGCAATTCACCCGGTTTCGCCCCAAAGTAGTGCTTCTTGAACTGAAAGCCACCCTCGTAGAGCCAGCATGGCTCGTAGCTCATACCACTGAAGTTGATGGCGCGTTCCTCGCTCACGGTGAGCGGCGATTCGGGCAGGAGGAACTGCTGGAACGCCGCCTTCCGCTCACTATCGCGGTGCTGCTGAATGCGTGTCTCGATCTCGTCACGCAAGCGGAAGCGGTCAAACGCTAGGACACTCACGTCGGCAATGGCAAACCTCGCCATGAGGCCGCGAATGACCTTGCGGAGAAACTCCGCCGACTCGCCAGATGGAATGTCCTGATGGTCGATATGACGGTCGAGCCACGCGATCAAAACTTCGAGAGTCCAATCGCCTGCGCCACCAAGCTGGAGCATGTTCTGATGCAGTGTTGCGACAAAATCATTGTCCAGCGTTTCCCGTATCTCACTAGTCTCGACTTTGCCTGTCTTGGACACATCTACGAGGCCAACCTTGCCTGCGGGGCGCGCGAGCGGGTTGTAGCTCTCCGGCAGCGACGCGTCCTTGGCACTGAGTTGCCACGGGTGTTCGAGCAGGAACGTGCTTTCAAACTCAAACAACTGCCCATTCTCCCATACGCAGAGCAGTGGCACGATGAAATCGATATGTTGTTCGTAAGGTGACGGTACGCGGGTCTGACCGGTTCCACCGAACGCCTTTTCCATATCGCGTACGATGGTGAGCATCTCTTCCACCTTTATTTTTGCCTCGGGGGTTTTCATACAGCTTGTCAGTTTCTCAGTGTCGTTCTTGTTGAGCGGCATAAAAACCGTGATTTTGCCATTCTCTAGGTCGATACTTACCTTGCCAGCTAGCGCAACGACCTGTACTTGCGCTACGGCGATATCAATCTCCTTGCCAGGCTCGAACCGTACGGTACTTGGCTGCACGCCCAGCGGAAGTGTGCCCTGTGGCACGGGTATAATGATTCGTTCTGCCTCCGCCGTCGTAAACCCGTTCCTTTCGAGTGCCTCTCGCAGTTCGTTGAGGACTTCCGGCAGCGAATCGGACACCGAGAAAGCGTAGGCACAATTCAGATCGGGCTGCTTTTTTGCCTCCGCTCGTGGAAGGCGTAGGATGCGACCAACGATCTGCTCAATGGCAGTCGCCGAGCGCGTCTCCTTTAGGCTACATAGCACGTAGGCAAACGGGCAGTCCCATCCCTCACGCAGCTTCTCCACGGTTATAATGAACCGCACGGGGCACTTCGGTGAAATGATGTCCGATACTTTCTTCAACTCATCCAGTTTGCCCGTGGAAATCTTCACCTGGTCCTTTGCAATGCTAAACTCGCTTGCCAGCCGGTCGCGCAACGGCTCGCACGCATCCACTCGCTCCGCTTGGAGCAACATGATGGGGCGCAAATACTCGCCTGTCTTCTGAGCTTCCGCTGCCGCAAGTTTTTCGAGGGCTGCGCGTAGTGTAATGGCTTCAGCAAGAAGCTGGTCGCGTTGACTCGGATGACGCGTGATGACGCGCAGAGGCATTTTAATCATGTCCGCCGCTTTCAACTCCGCCGCTGAGACGTGATGCAGCACGTTCGACGGATTCTTCTCTCGCGCTGGCGTGGCGGTGAACTCGACGATGCACGACGGCAGAAAATTACCCAGCGTAGCGAAGGAAAGGTTTGTGCGTGCGTTATGCGCTTCGTCCACGATTACGATGGGCCGCCGCAGCCGTAGCATGTTCACCAGAGACGGCTTCGGTTTCCCGTCCGCTCCCGGCAGAAGGTCGACTAGGCGTTCAGCGGGCAAGTTCAGCAGATGTTCAGCAAAAGCACCGTTCTGGTCATACACCTTGCGCCCTGTGGTGTCCTCGACGCGGAAGGATTGAATTGTCGCGACGATGACTACCGTTTGCCCCTCCACAGTGGCGTGAGAGAGGTGTAATGCTTCCTCAATTGTTACGACTTCTACTGCACCGCATGACAGCTCCAGAGCGCGGCGGTAAGGATGGTGTGAATCGCGCAGGGCGTCAGCGGTTTGATCGAGGATGGTGTTGCTCGGCACGAGCCAGAGTACTACAGCGCGGTCCGCACGTAGCAGTTCGCTCATAGCTAGTCCAGCGGCATAACAGGCGAGCAAGGTCTTGCCGCCACCAGTGGGCACGCGCAGACATATATATGGCATACCTGGCGTTAGTCCCGCGGCTGCAACAGGAATATAAGGGACCGGATTCCGGCCGTTGCGCAGCTGCACGCCTTGGAACGCTGCTTCAGGCCGGCCGTCCTTGGAGCATTGCCGAAAGAAATCGCGTAGCGAGTCCAGAACGCGCACTTGGTAATCCTTGAGGGTTATCATGAAACTTTGACCTCATAGGGGATCTGCCGGATGATGATGCGCTCCGCTTGCAGCCGGTCGCGCCCCAGCAGGCAACCGGCGCAATAGATGACCTTCTGCCCATCGAAGGGCGGAAGCTGCGCCAACACTGCGCGTGTGAGGACATTGCCGCCGTTAGGGCTTCTATCGTGCAGGATGCCATTATAGAGCAGGTAAATGCCGACGCCTCGGCATGCACCAAGTAATGGCGACGTTGTCACGCTCTGACGCGGCAGCGGCTCCCCTGTTTCACTGAAATAGACATGCCGCGCCAGGTCGGCGAAGCTGACCGTCTCACGGATTCTCCCATTCTCGTCGAACAACGGCTCGCCCAACTCGCAAAAGCGAAACCCGCCGCCCAATCCTTCTACTCGCTCGCCCTTCGCGTTGGTGTAGCCCTTCGCTGCCCGGCGCACGCGCTCAGCAGTGATTGTTCGCACTACATCAGGTTCCATCTCCACGAGGATAAAACGACGGTTACCGCCATCTTGCGCGTTGAGTTTCAAGACAGCGTGGCCTGTGGTTCCCGACCCGGCGAACGAGTCGAGAATCAGATCACCCGACCCGGCACCAATCTCGACTACTCGTTGGATTAGCTTGGTCGGTTTAGGAGTCACGAAAACCGAATCCGAATCAGGAAACTCAATTAGTTGCAACAATTCCTGCTTCGCGTCCTGGGTGTGGCCGACGTCCTTGTAGAACCACATCGTTTGCGGGACGACACCTTGTTTAGTTTCTGATAGAAATCTTTTGATTTGCGGAATGGCACTTCCATCTTTGCCCCACCAGATTCGCTTGTCGCGGTCGAGTTCCAGCCATGGCCCGCGCGGATCGTTGTCTCGGTTCTTGTAGGCCCAGTCTTGTTCTTCACTGCGCGGAACTAGGTTTGGTCTCCATACGTCTGCGCGCTTAGCATAGACCACAAGGTAGTCATGATCTTCTGAGAAATGGCGAGCCGAGTTCTTTGGTGAGTAGACCTTTTGCCAAAGCACTGTCGCGATGAAGTTCGAGGCGCCGAAAAGTTCATCCATCACATACCTGAGCGACTGAACCTCGTTGTCATCTATGCTTATGAAGATCGCTCCGTCTTCGCGGAGGAACTGCCTGAGCAGCGCGAGGCGCGGATACATCATGCACAGCCAGCGGTCGTGTCGGTCAAGCGTCTCGTCTTCCTTGCCGACGGTTTTTCCAAGCCATTCGCGGATGACCGGGCTGTTCACGTTATCATTGTAGACCCAGTTCTCGTTACCCGTGTTGTAAGGCGGGTCGATGTATATGCACTTCACCTGTCGCGCGTAGTAGGGTAGCAACGCTTTGAGCGCAATAAGGTTGTCTCCCTGAACAATTAGGTTGCCATTGCCAGGCTCCCCGCACCCCAGCTCGGGCACGTCTTTGAGTAAGTGAAATGGCACCTGATGATGGTGGTTAATCACCGCCTCTTTACCAATCCAGTTCAGTGTTGGCATGGCTCTAATCTATCTCCACCAAAAGACCCATGTGTCTACAAGCCTTGTATTTCTTTGGTAGAACTCGGACCCTGCATTCGCCCTTCTTACCGCTGTATGTTTGGCTCTCTAACTTGAACAAACCAAAGCAACTTGAGTAGCCGATAGTCTCTCTTAACCTGGTCGAATATAGCGCAGTTATCGTTACAATGCAATATGTCTCCGCAATATGTCTCCTTAGAGATTATCCATCCAGTTGTTGCCAATGGCACAATTTAGATCAGGC
>JAPLOT010000560.1 GCA_026400595.1 Alphaproteobacteria bacterium
AGATGCGGTTGAGGAACTCCGCCGCATCCGGTCCCTGCACGTCGATCTTGCCCAGCGTCGAGACATCGGCGAGGCCGACGCCCTTGCGTACCAGTTCCATTTCCTTGACATAGGCGGTCTCCGGCGCATTGCCGGCCCAGGCATAGTACCAGGCGCGCATCCAGGGGCCTGCCTCGATGAAGGTGGCGCCATTTGCCACATGCCAGTCATGGAGGGGCGAAAGCCGGCGCGGGCGAAAATGCGCGCCGACACTCCGGCCCGCGATGGCCCCGATGGTGAGCGGCGCATAGGGCGGACGGAAGGTCGTGGTCCCGGCCTCCGGGATGGCGATGCCGCGCTGCTCCGCCATGAGGGCCAGCGCATTGATGTTGGAGGTCTTGCCCTGGTCCGTGCCCATGCCCAGAGTGGTGTAGCGCTTCAAATGCTCGACTGACTGATAACCTTCCTGGTGCGCGATCTTCACGTCCTTCGCGGTCACGTCGTTCTGGAAGTCGACGAAGGCCTTGCCCCTGCCGCCCGCGGGCAGCGACCAGACCGGAAGGATGCCATAGCTGCGATCCGAGGCGCCCTCCGGCGGCTCCACAGCTCTTGTCTTGGCGAAGCCCGCGATCTCCGCGGCCTTCGCGCCCATGGCCGCACCATCGGCAATGGCGGAGGCTAGGCCGAAGCGTCCCATCATCGCGCCCGCTCCGACGTGCGACGGCGCGAAGCCGCCGGGCACGAAGCCTGCAATGCTCTCGTCGTATCGCGGCTTGATGCCGCCATGCGAGGACAGATGCACCACCGGCGACCAGCCGCCGGCCATGCCCACGGCATCGCAGTCGATCGATACCGCATGCGCGCCCGCGAGCCTTACCCGGGCAACCGATTTGCCGCCCTCGACATCGGCAAGTCCCGTCGCCGGAAAGATGGCCATACCATGGGCTGCGGCGCTGGCGAAGATATCAGGCGCGATGGCCGGCCGGTGATCGGCCACCGTGACCGCAACCCCGGACCTGGCAAGATCGATCGCTGCCGCATAGGCCGTATCGTTGTTGGTGACGATGACCGCACGCTTTGCCGGCACCACCGCGAAGCGGTTGGCATAGCTCCGCAGTGCAGACGCCAGCATGACGCCGGGCCGGTCATTGTTCGAGAAGACCAGCGGCCGCTCAATCGCACCGGTGGCCATGACGATGGCCTTGAAGCGCAGCGACGTCAGCACCTGGCGCGCCTCGCCCTTGCGGGCGTCCGGCTTGCAGTGATCGCGGCGCTCCACCAGAACGGCGAGGTTGCCGTCATAGAGGCCCTGCACCGTGGTGCGCGTCAGCAATCGCACCTCATCGAATGATTCGAGTTCCGCCACGCAGGCCTGAAGCCAGGCCGCGGAGGCTGCATCGGTCTCAGACAGGAGGCTGCCGCCGAGTTCGAGATCCTGTTCTGCCAGCACGACGCGGGCGCCGCTTCGCGCAGCCGTGAGCGCTGCCGCAAGACCGGCGGGGCCCGACCCCACCACCAGCACGTCGCAGAAGCCATGGCGCGTGTCGTAGCGGTCCGGATCCGGCAAGGCGGCCGCGCGTCCAAGCCCCGCAGCCCTGCGGATGAAGGGCTCGTAGAACATCCAGGCGCCCTTGGTCGGGCCCATGAAGGTCTTGTAGTAGAAGCCCGACTGGAAGAGCGGCGCCAAGGCGGAGTTGACCGCCATGAGATCGAAGTCCGGCGATGGCCAGGCGTTCTGGCTGCGTGCGACAAGCCCATCGGCAAGATCCGTCAGCGTGGCCGCAACATTGGGTTCGCTGCGCGCGCCCTCGCCCAGCGTGAAGAGCGCATTGGGCTCTTCGACGCCGGCCGAGAGAATGCCGCGCGGCCGGTGATACTTGAAGCTCCGCCCGATGACGAAGCGGTCGTTGGCCAGCAGCGCCGCGGCAAGCGTGTCGCCGACAAAGCCCATGAGCGGCTTGCCGTCGAAACGCGCCGTGACAGGCTTTCCGCGGTCGATGCGACCACCCTGGGCGAGACGCCGGAATGCCGTCATGCCGGTCCCCCGATCTCATTGGTGGCGGTGTTGCGGTTCAGCCTGAACCAGCGGCGGCAGCCCAGAACATGCTGCCAGTACTCCGTGTGCGGACCTTTTGGATTGTCGAAGAGGAAGTAGTAATCGTGCCACGCCTTGGTATCATCCGCGCCATGCGCTGGCCGCGTTTTCGAGGCATCGCCGCCGTAACGGAACTCC
>JAPLOT010000496.1 GCA_026400595.1 Alphaproteobacteria bacterium
TGCCCGAAGGGCGGGTGAGGGCCCGAGCGTCAGCGAGGGTGGCGGCCAGCGGTGCTGGCGTACCGGCCCTCATCCGGCCTGCGGCCACCTTCTCCCGCAGGCGGGAGAAGGGTCGTACACGGACCATCCCTCGCCCGGACGCAGCGCGGGAGAAGGGTGAAATCAGGACTTCGTCGCCATCAGCGAGAAGGCCAGCGGGAGGCGGGGGAAGCCGTCGGGGAGCTTCCACATCCTGCGCCGGCCCTCGACCGGTACCATGAGGGGCGCGAATTGCCAGGCCAGCAGCTCGTGCTCGTTGAGCGCATCGATGCGAAGGCCCGCGCCGATCGCGGCGTTCACCACATCCGAGAGCGGATGCAGCCATTCCATCGTGGTGGTGTGCGCCAGCTTCGCCGTGTCGCCGGTGTAGGTGGTCTCCTCGTCCATCACCAGCGGCCTGTCTTCGGGCGTGCGCCAGTCATAGGCGGGGCGGAGCTCCGCCGTCTTCTCGTCCAGCGTCATCAGCGACGGATGGCCCTCGAGCAGATAGAGGCGGCCGCCGGGCTTCAGGAGCGCGGACACAACCTTCGCCCAGCGCCGGATATCGGGCAGCCAGCCGATGGCGCCCCAGGTGACATAGACCATGTCGAAATCGCCGCTGATCAGCTTTCGCGCGTCATAGACATTGCCTTCGACGAATTGCGCGTCGAGGCCGGTCCGGGCCTGGAGGTCGCGCGCGGCCGCGATGGCCACCGGCGAGAAGTCAAGCCCGACGCAGGAGGCGCCCCGTCGGGCGAGACAGAGCGTGTCGATGCCGAAGTGGCACTGCAGATGGGCGATGCGCAGGCCCTTCACGTCGCCGATCTCCGCATGCTCGATGTCATGCAGATTGTCGGCGCCGTCGAGAAAGGCCTGGACGCGATAGCCGCCGGCTTCGTCCTTCACATGGATTGCGGCGCGGTCGTTCCAGTTGCGGCGGTTGATCTCGATGTAGTCGTCCATGGCGCGCTCCAAACGAAAAGGGCCGGCTTGCGCCGGCCCCCCGAAACGATGCTCCGTGATCGGAGGATCAGGCCTGCTCTTCCTTGGCGGCCGGCGCGGCGGTGGCAAGGCCATAGGCCTTCTGCTTCTCGGCGATGCGCGCCGACTTGCCGGTGCGGCCGCGGAGATAATAGAGCTTGGCGCGGCGGACCTTGCCGCGGCGCACCACCTTGATCGAGTCGATCATCGGCGAATAGACCGGGAAGACGCGCTCCACGCCTTCGCCATAGGACATCTTGCGCACGGTGAAGTTCTCGTTGAGGCCGCCGCCGGAGCGCGCGATGCACACGCCCTCGTAGGCCTGAACGCGGCTGCGCTCGCCTTCCTTGACCTTCACGTTGACGATGACCGTGTCGCCCGGGCTGAACTCCGGCACGGGACGCTGGGCGGCCACGACTGCGGCCTGCTCTTTCTCGAGCTGAGCGATGATATCCATGTCTTCCAATCCTTCAGAGGTTGCGGGCCTATACCCGCTCACCGGTTAAAAATCAAATCTTTCCCGACTCGTGGGCCAGCCACAGGTCGGGGCGCCTGGCCCTGGTGATCTCCTCCCGCTTCCGGCGCTTCCAGGCGGCGATCGCCTGGTGATCGCCGGAGAGAAGAATCTCCGGTATTTCAACACCTTCCCAGCGATTGGGCTTGGTGTAGTGCGGGTGTTCGAGGAGGCCGTCCTCGAAACTCTCTTCGGTGCCGCTCTCGGCCTTGCCCATGACGCCGGGGAGCAGCCGCACCACGGCATCGAGCAGCACCATGGCGGCGGGCTCCCCGCCCGAGAGCACGTAGTCGCCCACCGAGACCTCGCGCAGGTCCCGGCCCGCGATGACCCGCTCGTCCACGCCCTCGAAGCGGCCGCAGACGATGAGCAGGCCCTGCCCCGCCGCCAGCTCCCGGACCAGGGCCTGGGTGAGCGGCTCACCGCGCGGGCTCATCAGCAGCCGCGGACCCGCCTGGGGCGCGGCATCGATGGCGGCGGCCAGCACGTCGGGCTTCAGCACCATGCCGGCGCCGCCGCCCGCGGGATGATCATCCACCGTCCGGTGCCGGTCGGCGGCATGGGCGCGGATGTCGCGCGCGTCGAGCGACCAGATGCCCTTCTCCAGCGCACGCCCGGCCAGCGAGTGGCCGAGCGGCCCCGGGAACATCTCCGGAAAGAGCGTCAGCACGGTGGCCGCGAAGGTCATGTCCTGTCTCCGTACTCATCCTCCCTCGCGGCACGCGGGGGAGGTGGCGCGCGAGCGCCGGAGGGGGTCGGTCGTCACAGGGCCGCACCCCACCCGCCTCGCTGCCGCTCGGCACCCTCCCCGCTTCGCGGAGAGGGATAAGTCACTCTTCCTTCGCGTCGTCGAGGAACCCCTCGGGCAGGTCGACGACGATATCCGCGCCGTCCGACTCCTGCACGAAGCCGGAGGCAAAAGGGATCAGCACGGTGTCGCGGCGGCCTTCGATCTTCACGTCGATCAGATCGCCGGCGCCGTAATTGGCGACGTCGACGATCTGGCCCAGCGCCGTTCCGCCGGCCAGCACCACGCGGCGACCGATGAGGTCCGCCACGTAGACTTCGCCGGCGCCGGGCGCCGGCAGCCTGTCGCGCGGCACGAAGAGCGCTGTGCCCTTCAGTGCCTCGGCGGCATTGCGGTCGGTCACGCCCTTGAGCACCGCGATGAAGCCGTCCTTCTGGGGCCGGAGCTTCGCGATCTCGATC
The DNA here is from genome assembly GCA_026400595.1 of Alphaproteobacteria bacterium. Lineage (GTDB taxonomy): Bacteria > Pseudomonadota > Alphaproteobacteria > Rhizobiales > Aestuariivirgaceae > Aestuariivirga. The sequence continues at coordinate 2,723 of JAPLOT010000496.1, forward strand.
GTGCCGCCCGTTGCCGTCGTGAGCGGCGCGTAGCGGACGAGCGCATCGGGCGACGCGGTGAAGCTCCTGAGCTTCACCTCGCCCCGGATGCCATGGGCGCCGGTGATGACGCCGACGGAGACGAGGTCGCGCGGCGCCATGCAGGCTTAGCCGGCGGCCTTGGCGGCCTCGGCGGCGGCGGCGGCCTTCTCGCGCTCCTGGCGCTTCTTGCCGGGCAGCGCCTTCTGCGGATTGTTGCGGGCCTCGCGCTTGGCGATGCCGGCCTTGTCGAGGAAGCGCAGCACGCGGTCGGTGGCCTGCGCGCCCTTCTTGAGCCAGGCCGCGGCCTTCTCGCCGTCGAGCTTCACCCGGTCGGCCGAGTCCTTCGGCAGCATCGGGTTGAATGCGCCGACCACGTCGATGAACTTGCCATCGCGCGGGGCCGCCGCATCGGCGATCACGATATGATAGTAGGGACGCTTCTTCGTGCCCGCACGCGCGAGCCTCATCTTCACGGCCATGTCTTTGCTCCTTTGATTTCCGTGTTGGTGTGAATCACTTCTTCTTGCCGAGTCCCGGCAATCCCTTGAAACCGCCGCCGCCCAGGCCCGGCAGTCCGCCGAGGCCGGGGAGCTTGCCGCCGAGGCCCGGAAGGCCCGGCATGGCGGGCATCTGCGGCAGGCTGCCGCCCTTCATCATTTCCTTGATGTCTTCAGGCAGCGCATCGGGATTGAGATTGGCGAGCTCGGCCTGCATCTTCTCCAGCTCGGCGGCATCGGGCGCGCCCTTGCCGCCGCCCATCATCTTGCCGAACATGCCCTTGCCGCTGCCCATCTGCTTCATCATCGCGGCCATCTGGATGTGCATCTTGAGCAGGCGGTTGATCTCTTCAACCTTGGTGCCCGAGCCCGCCGCGATGCGCTTCTTGCGCTTGCCGTCGAGCTGCTTGGGGTTGCGCCGCTCGTAGGGCGTCATCGAGCCGATGATAGCCATCTGTCGCTTCAGGACCTTGTTGTCGAGGTCGAGGCCTTCCATCTGCTTCTTGATCTTGCCCATGCCGGGCAGCATGTTCATCACGCCGCCCATGCCGCCGAGTTTCTGCAGCTGCTTGAGCTGGTCGGCGAGGTCCTCGAGGTCGAAGGCGCCCTTGCGCATCCGGTCGGCGATCTTCCTGGCCTTGTCCTGGTCGATCTCGAGCGCGGCCCGCTCGACCAGCGAGACCACGTCGCCCATGCCGAGGATGCGGCCGGCGATGCGCTCGGGGTGGAAATCCTCGAGCCCGTCGATCTTCTCGCCCGTGCCCATGAGCTTGATCGGCTTGCCGGTGACGGCGCGCATGGAGAGTGCAGCACCACCGCGGCCGTCGCCGTCGATGCGGGTCAGCACGATGCCGGTGATGCCGATCTTCTCGTCGAAGCTGCGCGCAAGGTTCACGGCATCCTGGCCGGTCAGCGCGTCGGCGACCAGCAGCGTCTCCTTGGGCTTGGCGATGTCGCGCACCGCCGCGGCTTCGGCCAGCAGTTCCTCGTCGATGTGGAGACGGCCTGCGGTGTCGAGCATGACCACGTCGTAGCCGCCCTTGCGGGCCTCCGACATGGCACGCTTGGCGATCTGCACCGGGGTCTCGCCCTTGACGATGGCGAGCGTGTCGACCTTGACCTGCTGGCCGAGGATGGCGAGCTGCTCCTGCGCCGCCGGGCGGCGCGTGTCGAGCGAGGCCATCAGTACCTTGCGCTTCTCGCGCTCGGTGAGGCGCTTGGCGATCTTGGCCGTGGTGGTGGTCTTGCCCGAGCCCTGCAGGCCCACCATCAGGATGGGCACCGGCGGCGCGGCGCGCAGATTGAGGCCCGCGCCCTCCGATCCGCCCAGCGTCTCGACCAGCGCGTCATGGACGATCTTCACCACCATCTGGCCGGGCTTGATCGATTTGACGATCTCGGCGCCCACCGCCTTTGCCTTGACCTTCTCGGTGAAGGTCTTGACCACCTCGAGGGCGACATCGGCTTCCAGCAGGGCGCGGCGGACCTCGCGCAGCGCGTCCTCGACGTCGGACTCGGACAGCGCACCGCGGCCGGTGATCTTGTCCAATATGCCCGACAGGCGCTCGCTCAGGGTCTCGAACATGGTTCCAATCCTCTGGCCCAAACGCATTTCGCACCCGGGGGCGAAACTCGCTGCCGGATGTTGGCCGCCTCACCTCCCGGGAATGTCAGAACCCCATGTGTGGCGCAGCCTGAAGACGTTCAAGCGTCGTGTGATGGCGGGGACATAGGGGAAACGGGGTGGGAAGTCAAATCAGGTGGATACAGGCTGGGACCTGATCGCCCGCCGCAGCGAGCCGAAGCGCAGGCGATATTGCTGCGGCGTGAGGCCCACCTTGCGGCGAAAGAGGCGGCCGAAGAAGCTCGTGTCCTGGTAGCCGACCTCCTCGGCGATGGCCTCCACCGGCAGGTCGCCGGTTTCCAGCAACTGCTTGGCCTCCTCGAGGCGGAGCGCCTGCACGTAGTCGAGCGGCGTCAAGCCCGTGGCCTTGGAGAAGCGGCGGACGAAAGAGCGTTCGGGCAGGCCGGACCGCGCCACCATGGCCGCCACGGGATTGGCGACGCGGTAATTCTCCGCAAGCCACGCCTGGCAATCGTTGACCATGGCATCGGCGCTGCGCTTCTGGCCGGCGAGTGCGGCGAATGGTTGCTGGCCGAGATCGTGCCATTGCAGCATGTAGACCTTGGCCACTTCGATCGCCTCCTTGAGGCCGACGAAGCGGGCGATGAGATAGAGCGTGAGGTCCTGCCAGCTCGAGCCGCCGCCCGCCATGACAATGCGTTGCGCTTCGCCCGAGAGCACGAGCGAGCGGTCGGTTTTCACCTGGACGCCGGGATAGTTGTTGGTGAGGGTGGCGACATAGCCCCAGTGGATGGTGGCCTCGCGGTGGTCGAGCAGCCCCGCCTCGCCCAGCAGCACCGCGCCGGAACAGGCGCTGGCCAGCATGGCGCCCTGGTCATGGCACTGCCGCAGCCAGGCCGCCTCGGCAGCATACTGACCTGCCACGCTGCAGCCGGGATTGACGAAGAAGTCCGGGATGCAGACCACGTCGGGGCGGGGCGCATCGACAAAGCCATGATCCGGCAGCACGCCGATGCCATTGGCCGCCTTGAAGCCCTGGCGGTCGCGCGCGACGATATAGGGCTGCATGCGCTGCTCGCCCGCTTCGCCCCTGACGATGAACGACCAGTCGCGCCCCGGCGAGGAAAACAGGTCAAACATGCCGTAAAGGGCCGAAGCGGTGACTTCCGGCACAGCCAAGATGGCGACGACGATACGGCCTTGGGCGTCGGGCATGGCAGAAATGGACGGTTCCTAGCTAAATCAGCTTTAGCTGGGGCGGCCATGTCCCGCTAGCCTCCTTTCCACGATTAGGAGAAACAGCCATGACACTCGACGACCTCCACAGCCAGCTGAGCCCTCGGCTTCTTGAACCGGGACAGGCCGGATATGACTCGGCCCGCGTGGTGTGGAACGGCATGATCGACCGCCGCCCGGCGCAGATCGCCCGCTGCCGCACTGCGGCCGACGTGTCCGCCGCCGTGAATTATGCCCGCTCCGCCGGACTCTCGGTTGCCATCCACAGCGGCGGACATAATGTGGCTGGCTATGCAGTCTGCGACGGCGGCATCATGATCGACATGTCTTTGATGAATGGCGTGCGGGTCGATCCGAACCTCAAGCAGGCTTATGTCGAAGGCGGGGCAACCTGGGGCGATGTCGACCGCGCCACCGCGCCCTTCGACCGGGCAACACCGGGCGGCCTCATCTCGGCGACCGGGGTGGCGGGGCTGTCGCTCTCGGGCGGCATCGGCTGGCTGCGCGGCACGCGGGGCCTCAGCTGCGACAACATCGAGGCGGCGGACGTGGTGCTCGCCGACGGTCACCTGGTGCGGGCCAGCGAGACCGAGAATCCGGATCTTCTCTGGGCCCTGAAAGGCGGGGGCGGAAACTTCGGCGTGGTGGCGAACTTCACCTTCCGCATCCATCCCATCGCGCCGGAGATGATGTTCTGCGCACCGATCTATCGCGAGAGCGAGGCCGACGACATCCTGCCACGGTGGCGCGACTACATGGCCACGGCCCCTGACGAGGTGAGCGGCCTTGCCGAATTCTCGACCATTCCCGAGGACCCGGCCTATCCGAAAGAGACCTGGGGCACGCGCGTGGTGGCGCTGGCCGCCGTCTATGACGGGCCGGCCGAGACCGGCGAAGCCGTGACCCAGCCCTTGCGCGAGCTGGGCACGCCGCTGCTCGATTTCAGCGGACGCATGCCCTACACGACCATCCAGACGCTCTATGATGCGATCTTCCCGAAGGGGCGCGACCGCTGCTACTGGAAGTCCACCTATCTGAAGGCGTTGGACGACCGGATCATCCGCGACATCACGGCCGGGCTCGCGAAGCGTCCTTCGGACATGTCATATGCATCCATCTGGAAGTTCGGCGGCGCCGTGCAGCGCGTCAAGCCCGATGCCACGGCCTTCGGTGATCGGGCCATGCCCTTCATGCTGAGCCTCGATGCCATCTGGTCGAAAGCCGCTGACGACGACAGCAACATCGCCTGGGTTCGCGGCATGTGGCGCGACATGCAGCGGCATTCGACCGGCCGCATGTATCTCAACTTCCCCGGTCTTGGCGAAGGCGAGAGCCTGGTGCGCGATGCCTTCGGCGCCGAGACCTACAAGAGGCTGCAGGCGGTGAAACGCAGATTCGACCCCGAAAACCTGTTCCGCCTGAACCAGAACATCCTGCCAGGTTGAACTGGAACACGCTCACGCCGCCCTTTCGCCCTGGCCTTTCTCGATGAGGCCGATCAGCTCGTCCATGATGCGGTTCATGTCGAAATCCTTTGGCGTATAGACGGCGGCGACGCCGAGCTGCTTCAGCACATGCACGTCCTCGGCCGGGATGATGCCGCCGGCCACCACCGGCACATGGGACAGGCCCGCGGCGCGCAGGCGCTGCATGACCTCGCGCACCAGCGGCACATGGCTGCCCGACAGGATCGACAGGCCGATGATGTGGACCTTCTTCTCCTCCGCGGTCTTCACCAGCATCTCGGGGGTGACGCGGATGCCATCGTAGATGACCTCGAGACCGGTGTCGGCGGCGCGCACAGCGATCTGCTCGGCGCCATTGGAATGGCCGTCAAGACCCGGCTTGCCGACGAGGAAGCGCGGCGTTTCGCGCAGGCGCTCGGCCAGCGCCTTCACGCGGCCGCGCAGATCGGCAAGCGTCGCATCGTCACGCGCCTGCATCACCAGCGCAACACCGGTGGGCGCGCGGTACTCGCCGAAGACGGCGCGCAGAGTCTCGCCCCACTCGCCGGTGGTGACGCCGGCCCGGGCACAGGCGATGGAGGGCTCCATGATGTTGCGGCCCTCGGCGGCAGCACTGCGCAGATCTTCCAGCGCGGCCTTTGCAGCCTTGCCGTCGCGCGCCTGGCGCCAGGCCTTCAGCCGCTCGATCTGTTCGTACTCGACATTGTCCTTTACCGTGAGGATCTGCTCGCCGTCGCCGCCCGACAGCGGCGAGTCTTCCGTGGCGGTGAAGACATTGACGCCGACGATCTTCGTCTCGCCCGATTCGATCGCCCGGATGCGCGCCGTGTTGCTCTCGACCAGGCAGCGCTTCATGTCGGCGATCACCTCTTCCGACGTGCCGCCGCCCATGGCCATGACGCGGGCCAGTTCGGCCCGGGCCTCGTCCTTCAGCGACTCGACCTTGCGCTCGATCTCCTTCGAGCCGTCGAAGATGTCGCCGTAGTCGAGCAGGTCCGTCTCATAGGCCACCACCTGCTGCATGCGCAGCGACCATTGCTGGTCCCAGGGCCGCGGCAGGCCGAGCGCCTCGTTCCAGGCGGGCAATTGCACGGCGCGGGCGCGGGCGTTCTTCGACAGCACCACCGCCAGCATCTCGAGCAGGATGCGGTAGACGTTGTTCTCGGGCTGCTGCTCGGTGAGGCCCAGCGAATTCACCTGCACGCCATAGCGGAAGCGGCGATACTTCTCGTCGGCGATGCCATAGCGTTCGCGCCCGATCTCGTCCCACAGCTCGGTGAAGGCGCGCATCTTGCACATCTCGGTGATGAAGCGGATGCCGGCATTGACGAAGAAGGAGATGCGGCCGAAGACCTGCGGGAACTCGGCTTCGCTCACCGCGCCGCTGGCCTTCACGCCGTCAAGCACGGCGATTGCCGTGGCCAGCGCATAGGAGAGCTCCTGGGCCGGCGTGGCACCCGCCTCCTGCAGGTGATAGGAGCAGACATTCATCGGGTTCCACTTGGGCAGCTCCCGCGCCGAGAAGGCGATGGTGTCGGTGATCAGCTTCAGCGAGGGCGCCGGCGGGAAGACATAGGTGCCGCGCGAGAGATATTCCTTGATGATGTCGTTCTGCGTCGTGCCCGAGAGACTGCCGCGCGGTGCCCCCTGCTCGTCGGCCACCGCCACGTAGAGCGCCAGGAGCCAGGCCGCGGTGGCATTGATGGTCATCGAGGTGTTCATGGTGGCCAGCGGAATGCCGTCCAGCAGGGTGCGCATGTCGCCGATGTGGGAGACGGGCACGCCCACCTTGCCCACTTCGCCGCGCGCCAGCACATGGTCGCTGTCGTAGCCGGTCTGGGTGGGCAGGTCGAAGGCGATGGACAGGCCGGTCTGGCCCTTGGCCAGATTGCCGCGGTAGAGCCGGTTGGAGTCGGCCGCTGTGGAGTGGCCCGCATAGGTGCGGAAGAGCCAGGGTTTCTCGCGGTTGCTCATGATGTGGCCATGGAAGCATGGCCCATTGTGCAGCGCAACCGGGACTTTCGGCGGGCGCTCAGGCCTTGCGCTGGTCGCCCTGCATCCAGCGCACCATGATGAAGGCGGCCACCAGCATGCCGACCAGCGATCCCATCAGGGGCCGGTGGACCTGGCTTTCGACCTGGATCTGGATGCCGCGCAGGATCCAGTTCGAGGCCATGGCCCCCAGGAAGAGCGCGGAGAAGTTCAGGGGAAAGGTGAGCGACCCCAGATTGCCGGTGAAGCGCCCGAGAATGAGCGCGCCCAGGAAGCTGAACAGTAGCGCCAGCGGCAGCACATGATCGGGCATATGTCCGGCATTCGGGATGAACGAGAAGAAGCCGTCGAGCCAGTACAGTGTGTCTTCAAGCATGACGCCGTCCTCAATTGTCTTGTCGGCACCCTGTTGTATCTGGGAAAGCCAAGGCAACCAACTTCAAGCTGCGGGAAGGGTGAATGAACGGTATACAAATGGTTCCTTAAGGACAGCGACCTTGAGGTAAATCCCACGGGTTCCGTTGCGGTAGTTGTTTCGAGCATAGACAGGATGGAATCCCGGTGCGGGCGCGCCGCCCCTCATCCGGCCTTCGTCCACCTTTCTCCCGCGAGCGGGAGAAAGGTCGCGCATGGATCATCCTTCTCCCGCAGGCGGCGGACGGCTGAAGTGAAAGAGT
>JAPLOT010000302.1 GCA_026400595.1 Alphaproteobacteria bacterium
AAATAGGGATCGAGCGGCAGGCCTGCGACATTGAGAGTGAGCTCTTCCTTGCCCTCGGCCTTGAGGCGCGCCGTCATGTCCTTGGTGCGGTCGTCCTGCCAGACGATGGCGTTGTACAGGGGCCTGCCGCTTGCGGCATCCCAGGCCACCACCGTCTCGCCCTGGTTGTCGATCCCGATGCAATCGGCATCGCCGGCGGCGGAAACGCCAGCGGAGACGTGGCCCAGCAATTCCTCGGCGTCGTGCTCCACCCAGCCGGGCTGCGGGTAGATCTGCCGGTGCTCGAAGCTGGCGACGGCGCGGAAGCTGCCGTCGTCGTCCAGCACGAAGGACTTGGTGCCGGTCGTGCCCTGGTCGACGGCAATGGCTCTCATGCGAGACTCCTGGCAATGTTCTCGGCAACTGCGCGGCCTTCGTGCCAGCACTGCCCGGATGTCTTGAGCGGCGCATTGACATTGCCGGCGGTGAAGATTGTGGGTCCCTCGGCAAAGACCGCGCGTTCGGGCACGAATTGGCCGGTGAAGATCACGCCGTCGCAGGCCAGCTCGCGGCGCTGCCCATCCGACTGGATCGCGACGGCCTCGACCTGCTGCTTGCCCCTGATCTCGAGAATCCGGCTGTTCAGCAGCACCGGCACGCCATAGATCAGCCGTGCAATGGGACCGCCGGGCCATGGCGCAGAGGTTCGTGCCTGCGCCTCGATCATTGCCACCGGCCTGATGCCGAGATGACGGCAGGTGAGGATCGCCGAGAAGGACACCCATTCGGTCCCCACGATCACCGGCGCCTTGAAGGGCCTGAAGCCCTGCAGATAGACATGCTGCTGCAGGGCGCCCGTGGTCATCACGCCCTGCGGCCGCGAGCCGCCGGCGAAGCGTGGAGCCCGCGGCGTTTCGCGCGTTCCGGTCGCGATCATGATGCGCCGGGCAGCGATTTCGCCCAGACCGCTGCGATCGCGGATGCGCAGGACACCGTCTTCGCCGATCTGCAGCACGGAGGTGCCGGTGCGGATGTCGAGGCCTTCGACACTTCTGCGCATGGCCGCCGCAAAATGCGGGCCGCTCCAGATGCGGCGATGGCTCTGCCAGCCAAAGCCGAGGTGGCCGCAATGGCGCGGAACGCCGCCGGCTTCGGCTTCGCGTTCCAGCACCGTGACGTTCCGGATGCCGAGCTCTGCAAGCCGGCGGGCCGCTGACAGTCCCGCCGGTCCGCCGCCGATGATGACGACATCAGGATCTTGCATCGACCGCCTCCCGGTACATGGCGGCAACATTGGCCGAGCAGTAGAAGCCCTGGCATCTCCCCATGGTTGCGCGGGTGCGGCGCTTGAGGCCGTTCATGTCGCCGGCCGGCAGGGCGCCTGACAGGGCCGCCTGGATTTCCTGTCGCGTCACGAGTTCGCAGTGGCAGACCACCTCGCCGCCATCCATGTAGGGGCGGGGCAGATGTTCCGCGAGATTTGGCACCGGTGTCCAGATCGGGTCTGGGGCCTTGGGCAGTGAGTCGATAGTTTCCTCGTAGAGCTTCGCGACATGACGGGCGATGCCCAGCGCCGCCGTCAGGCCGGTGGATCGGATGCCGCCCACCGTGATCCAGTTCTGCGTCGGCAGCGCCTCGATGATGTAGTCCTTGCGCTCGCTGGCAGGGCGAAGCCCGGCATAGATGGCGGTGACGCCAATGCCGGAAAGTTCCGGGACCATCTCGATGGCGCGCGCCCTGAGCCGTTCGAGTGTCGGCTGATCGCAGGCCGCAACGTCGCGCTCATCGACATCCTCGGCCGTGGGACCAATCGCAAGATTGCCGAAGATGGTGCGGAACAGCACGACGCCCTTGGTCCGCTCGGTCGGAACGGGAAGGATGATGGCCTTGGCCAGCGTGGCGGCCGGCTTGTCGAACACCACGAACTGTCCGCGCCGCGGCGTGATGGTAAAGGGTGATGGCCGGGCGATGGCCTCAACGAGATCGCCGAAATTCCCTGCCGCATTGACGGTGACGCGCGCGCGCAGGTTCCCGGCGGCGGTGGCGAGTTGCCAGCTCTCGCCATCGTATGCGCCCGACGTGACCTCGCTGTTCCGCCGGATCTCCGCGCCATGGGCCAGGGCCTGATGCGCATAGGCGAGCGGCGCCGACCAGGGATCGATGATGTGCTCGCGCGGCACCAGTGCGGCACCAAGTGCGGCTTCTGACAGATGCGGTTCCCGCCTGCGCAGGGCGCCGCGGCCGATCTGCTCGACATCGCGGACGCCGTTCCGGTGCGCCTTGGCCACGATCTCCGGGAGCTGCGCCAGTTCTTCTTCCGTCCAGGCTACGACGAGTGCTGCGCTTTCGAGCAAGGGCAGGTTCAGCCGGTCCCTGATGGCCAGGTACTCCTCATAGCCGGCCTGCATGCAGGCGAGTTCGAGACTGCCGGTTGGCGCGTCGAAGCCGGTATGCAGCAGGGCGCTGTTACCCTTCGAGGCGCCCGACAGGATGTCGGCGCCGCGCTCCAGCAACACGCAGCGCAGTCCGGACATGGCGAACCGGCGCAGGATCGCAAGTCCCACCACGCCGCCGCCGATCACGGCGATATCGAAATCATTCCTCATGCGGGTCCGGCTCAAAGCAAAAGGGGCGGCCCGAAGGCCGCCCCTTTCTAGACGTGAGACTGTCTATTCGCCAGCGGCTGCTTCCAGCGCACGTTCGCGCGCTGCGATCTCGGCCTGGCGGCGCCTGATCTCTTCGCCGATCGGAGGTCCCTTGAAGCGCTTCCGCTCGCTCAGGAACCATCCCAGGGCCAGGGCCACCGCCAGGAAGATCAGCGGATTGGTCAGCTGGTTCAATGGGAAGACCAGGTCGGGGAAAAGCGGCAGGATGATCGGGTTGAAGGGCGGCTGGATACCGGCGTAGGCCAGCACGATCACGCCGATGATGGTGATCACCGCGAAGGGCTTCGACCACACGCCAAGGCGGAACGGCCCGTACTCCTTCCACGAGTTCCCTTCCGCCAGAAGGCCGGCGGCGACCGGCATGGCATAGGAAATGTAAAGGAAGAGGGCGCAGCCCGCAGCCAGCGCGAACATGAAGGGCGAGTAATAGCACGCACCCGCCGACAGCGCCGCGGTCAACCAGATGGCATTGACCGGTGTGCGGTACTTGGGGTGAATGCTGGCCAGCGCCTTGGAGGCGGGCAGGCCCCCGTCACGCGCAAAGGCATAGACCATGCGCGAGGTGGAGGTCATGCCAGCAAGGGCGCAGATATAGTTCGCCACCACGATGCCGACCGCCAGAAGGTCCCGCAGGATCTCCGGCATGGGCAGGTTGTTGAATAGATTGAACCACGAGTTGAATCCGTCCTTTGCCGCAGTGGTGGTGTCGGGCATTGCCAAGATGAAGGACGCGGCCATGAACCCGCCAAAGAGCAGCGACCAGAACACCGAATGCAGCATGCCGCGCGGCACCGCCGTCCGGGCATTGACCGTCTCTTCCGAGGTATGCGCGGAGGCATCGAAACCCGTGATCGTGTAGAGCGGATAGAGCAGGCCGATCAGCAGGGCCACGAGAGCTGTCCGCGGCTCGGGCACGACGAGGCCGCCGGGTTCGCCGGTATTGTTGACCCAGGTGAAGAGCCGCGACAGATCGAAGCTCGCACCCCAGATCAGCATGGACAGCGTCAGCGAGATGGCCACCACGAAGATGAGATAGCCGGAAAAGTCGGTGAGCTTGGTCGTGATGTTGATGCCGAAATGATTGAACAGCGCCTGCGTCACGGCGAAGATCGTCACGAAGACGGCCGCGTGCCAGGCGCCCCACGCCGACGTGTCCATGCCGAAGGCACCGGAGAGCACCAGATCCTTCAGCAGCAGGTAGACGCCGAAGTTCACCGAGGCGACCACGAAGATCAGGCCGACGAGGTTGATCCAGGCGCAGAGCCAGCCCCAGCCACGGCCGCCGAGGATCGACGACCAGTGATAGAGCCCGCCTGCCGTCGGATAGGCGGATGCGATCTGCCCCACCGAGGCCGCGACGACCAGCGCGAAGATGCCGCCGATCACCCATCCGATCGCGACGGAAAAGCCGCCGCCGGCCGAGAAGGCCACCGGGAAGGCAGTGATGCCGCCGGCAAGGATGCAGATGATGGAGAATGAAATCGCGAAGTTCGAGAACCCGCTCATGCGGCGGGCAAGTTCCTGGGCATAGCCCATGTTGTGGAGGACCTTCTCGTCCTCCGTCAGTTGATGATGATGTTTCTCAGCCATGATGGCATCTCCCTGCGCCCTGGGGAACCTGGGCGCCCCCTATCAATATGTTCTGTTGATTTGCAGTCGATGATTCAGCTGCCAACCCTGTTCCCCAGCCGCATAGTGAGCCTGCCGGCGAATCCCGTCAACCTGTCGCATGTGGACAGTTTTCGATGTTGGATTCTGGCCTATCCATCAGTTGAGCTTTGCTCAATTCAATCTGGGCTGCTAGACTCACCCTGCCATGGTCCGCCGCCACTACAGCCTGCCGTCGCTCAATGCCCTGGCTGCCTTCGAGGCCGCGGCGCGGCATCTGAGCCTCACCCGCGCTGCCACCGAGCTCAACGTCACCCCCGGCGCCGTGTCGAAGCAGGTGAAGGCGCTCGAGTCTGAGATCGGCAGGCCGCTCTTCCTGCGCCTGCACAGGGCCATGGAACTGACGCCCGAAGGCGAAACCGTGGCCCGCGCCCTGCAGGAAGCCTTCGAGCGCGTCTCCGCAACGCTGCAGCAGGTCAGCCAAAATCCCGCGCTGCGAAGCGTCTCCATCGGCTCGACCATGGCCTTTGCCCAGTTCTGGCTGATGCCGCGGTTGCATGACTTCTGGAACGCGCATCAGGACATCGTCATCGACCACATGATCTCCGACCGCAACGCGGATCTGTTCCGCAACGACGTGGACCTGCGCATCCGTTATGGCGATGGCGAGTGGCAGGACGAGACCGCCGTGAAGCTTTTCGACGACCGGATCGCTGCCGTGGCCAGCCCGGGTTTCGCGGCGCGCCACAAGGTGAAGCAGGCCAAGGACATGGCGAGCCTGCCCCTGCTCTCTGTCGAGGGCGTGGACTGGACCTGGACCACCTGGTCCGACTTCCTGCGCGCCACCGGGGCGCCGCACCGCAAGCTCGGCCTGCGCCGCTTCAACAGCTACGTCATCGCATTGCAGGCGGCCCAGGACGGGCAGGGCCTGGCCCTCGGCTGGATGAACATGATCAAGCCCCTGCTGTCGAAGCGTGCGCTGGTACAGGTCACGAGCAACGAGATTGCGGCACCTCAGGCCTTCTATGTGACCTGGAGCAGCAAGCGGGCGCTGTCGCGCGAAGCCGAGACCTTGCGCGACTGGCTGCTGTCCCAATCCGCTTGAGTTTGCCTCAAGCGAGGCTGGTGACTTCTTCGGGTTGCGCGTTGCAGGTGCCGTGCGCTTAATCGGCATGCAAATCACGAGGCCGGCATGATCAACACCAACGAACTGGCGAAGCAGGTTTCGGCATCGGGCCGCAGGGCGGGCGGGCGCGAAGGCCGCCGCGCCATGCGGGCCGCACCCATTGCATCGTTTCCCACGCTGGTGCGCAACATTCCCGTCTACCAGATGGTGCCGGACGAGGCGGTCGAGCTGATCCACGAGGAGTCCCTGAAGATCCTCGAAGAGGTGGGCTGCGAGTTCCGCGACGACGAGGCCGTCGTCATGTGGAAGGCGGCCGGCGCCGACGTGAAGGGCACGCGCGTCCACATCGACCGCGCCCTGTTGATGAGTCTGGTGTCGCAGGTGCCGTCCGAGTTCACGCTCAACGCGCGCAATCCGGAGCGCACGGTGAAGGTGGGCGGGCGCAACACCGTCTTCGTGCCCATGTATGGCGCGCCCTATGTGCGCGATCTCGACAACACCCGGCGCTATGGCTCGCTGGAGGATCTCAACAACTTTCACAAGCTGTCCTACATGTCCCCGGCGCTGCACTCGTCGAGTTCCATCATCTGCGAACCGATGGAGATTCCGGTGCCCCGCTGGTCTGGGATGCCACCATGCTGGACGCGATGAAGGTCTATGCCCGGCACAACCAGCCGCTCATCCTCGCGCCCTTTGCGCTCTGCGGCGCCTCGACCGCGGCGTCCGCTGTTGGCGCCGTGGCCCAGGTCAATGCCGAGGCGCTGGCGGGTGTCGCCTTCACCCAGCTTGTCAGGCCCGGCAGCCCGCAGATCTACGGGCAGTTCATGGTGACGGTCGACATGAAGTCGGGTGCCCCGATGGGCGGAACGCCCGAGGCCGCGCAGATGATGTACCTGATGGGCGCGCTGGCCCGAAAGTACAGGCTGCCCTGGCGCACCTCCGGATTCCACGTCGGGTCAAAGCTGAACGACGCCCAGGCCGGCTACGAGGCCAACATGCTGATGCATGCGGCGATCCTGGCGGGTGCGAACTACATCTGGCATGTCGCCGGCTGGCTCGAAGCCGGATTGTGCTGCGGCTACTCGAAGTTCGTGACCGACGCCGAGCAACTGGTCGGCTGGTACAAGTATGCAGGCGGACTCTCCTTCGACGATTTCAAGGAGGCCATGGCCGCCGTCCGCGAGGTTGGTCCAGCCGGGCATTTTCTCGGCACCCAGCACACGCTGGAACACTTCGAGAAGGCCTTCTTCATTCCCAGCATCATGGATTTCAATTCCTTCGAGCAATGGTCGGCGGAAGGCGGGAAGGATCACGACACGCGGGGCCGCGAGAAGGCCCGCGCTCTGCTGGCGGCCTATGAGGAGCCCAGGCTCGACGAAGGCATTGCCGAAGGATTGCGCGACTTCATTGCGCGGCGCGAAGAGGAACTGCCGAATAGCGTCAGCTGACGGCGCCGTGCTAGGCTGGCGCCATGCTGGGCGACTTCATCACCTCTGCCATTGCGACACTGCTGGTGGTTGCCGATCCCGTCTTCATGAGCGCGCTGTTTCTCGGCATCACCAATGGCATGGGCAAGGAGCAGCGCCGCGAGGTGGCGTTGCGCGCCTCGATCATCGCCTTCTGCATCCTGCTGGCGGCGGGCCTTGGCGGCGCCCAGCTGCTGAACCTGCTGGGCATCTCGCTCTCGGCCTTCCGCATCGCCGGCGGACTTCTCCTTCTGTCGGCCGCGGCCGAGATGGTCTTCGACCGCCGCAGCCAGCGGCTCCAGGCCACGGCCGAGCAGGCCATCACCGTCGATCATGTGCGGAACATCGCGGCCTTCCCGCTGGCGATCCCGCTCATGGCAGGCCCCGGCGCCATCACGGCGATGATCCTGCTGGCCGGGCGCGCCGATGGCCGAATCGAATATCTGGTCTCGCTCTATGTGGTCGCCGGACTCGTCATGGCGGCCTGCTTTGCCTGCTTCCTCGCGGCGGAGCGCATCTCCAAGATCATGGGCATCACCGGCCGTGCGGTGTTGACGCGGCTTCTCGGCATCATCCTCGCCGCGCTGGCCGTGCAGTTCATCATCGACGGCGTGGTGGCGCTCAGTCCGTCGCCATGAGTTCGGTCCTCACCTGACGCTCGATCCGCTGGATCTCCATCATGATCATGTCGGTGGGATAGTCGACGCCATGTTCCTCGAAGTCATCGGCGATCTTCTGCACAACGTCATGCGGGCCGGGCAGGCGATAGTCGGCGTCCATCACGTCGCGCGCATAGCGCGTCAGCCGGTCGCCGCGCAGTCCGAGACGCATTCCCGCCCACAGGCCGAGCCGCAGGTTGCGCCGTCCGATCACTTGTCCTTCGGTGTGCATCTCGATTTCCTCGATCGACATCAGTTTCTCCTCATGATTGTGCGGCGATGCTGCGCGACAGGCGCGGCAGCAGGCGCGTGGCAACGAAACCCAGGGCCAGCAGGACGGCCGAGACCAGGGCCCAGATGGCAATCACCAGCCACTCGCCCACGCCGGTTCCGAACAGGGCGAACCACGAGGCCCATTCCACCAGCTCCGGGTTGGCCGGAATGAGATCGGCATTGGTGGCGGCCAGGCTGCCGCCCAGGCCGATCGCGGCGTGCAGCAGCCAGGCCAGGCCCGACCACAGGGCGATGACGCCCGCCGTTGCGATCCAGACGAGATTGCGCATCAGGTGTTTCCTTTCATGTGTTCGCGCAGAAGGCGCAGGTTCCGCTGGTTGGCCTTGAAGACCATGTCGAAGGCGAAGCCGACCACCGGGATGGCGCCCACCACCATGTCGGCGGCGACATTGCCGCCCATGCGCGCAAGCAGCGGCAGGGGCGCGCCATGCCGTATGGCTTCCGCGAGGAGGTAGAGCGAGATGCCGGTGCCCGCCAGGCTGCCGGCGCCGGGAACGATGCTGAGCAGTCCGTCGGCGCCGAAGGACCGGGTGGTGCCCGGGATGCGGATGGCGCTGTCGGTAAACCAGGACAGCCATTCAAGCCGGGCCAGCGTGCCTTCACGCGTCAGGTCGACGTGGATGGTG
>JAPLOT010000328.1 GCA_026400595.1 Alphaproteobacteria bacterium
GCGCTGGCGGCGAGGATGACGGCATCCCAGAGCTGGAGTGCATGACGCTCGACCAGACGAAGCGCGGTGCGGAAGGCCGCGACTTCGACCGGAAGGACTCTCATGCGATCCATCCACCAGTTGATCCGCTCGACGGCCTGGGGCCGCGTCAAACCGCCCTTGCGGATGAGCCCGTTCACGGTTTTGCCGGCGGCCTGCATCGGCAGCAGAATGCGGTCCGGCCCGATGGCATCGACGATATCAATGGCAATGTTTCGCCGCCCCATGTCAGCGGTGCCCTCCGCGTAAATCAGGACATTGCTGTCGATCGCGAACCGCGCCGTCACTTGTCGTCGTCGTAGAGTTCGTCGCGCGTACCGCGGGGAATGTTGAGGACCGGCTGGCTGCGGAGGTGTTCCATGAATTTCTCCCAGTCCTTGCGGCGATCTTTCTCCGACGCGCGGTCCTGCGGCGATACGGGCTCGAGCCGCGCCACGACTTCGCCCCGGACCGTGATCTCGGCCGGCTTGCCCTTCCTGACGCTGGCCAGGAGCTTGGAAAAGCTGCGATTCGCTTCGGTTGCGCTGATCCGTTTCATTGCACAATCCAAAAGTAGTGAACTCACTACATACTGGACTGGAGGTCAGAATTCAAGCCGGGAGGGCTTCGCAGCCCTCCCGACGCAGCATGTCACATGCCCTTGGCCTTGTCGGTGACCGCCGAGGTCCAGGCGCCTTCCGGCTTCTTGGTGATGACCGGATCGGAACCGCCCTTCATCAGGGTGGCGACGGTGCGGTCGGCGGCGGCCACGTCGAGCGTGCCGTCGGAGCCTTCGGTAAGCTTGTTGATCTCGCCCATCATGCGCTTCTGATGCTCGATGGTCTGGGCGCCGCTCGCATCATTGTCGAGAACGATCTGCGCCGCCTCGTCGCCATTGGCGCGGGCATAGTCCCAGCCCTTCATCGAGGCCGCGACGAACTTGGCCATGGTATCGACGAAGGCCGGATCCTTGAGCTTGTCCTCCAGCACATAAAGACCGTCCTCGAGCGTGGCCACGCCCTGGTCCTCGTACTTGAAGACCACCAGCTGGTCGGCCGGGATGCCGGCGTCGATGACCTGCCAGTATTCGTTGTAGGTCATGGTCGAGATGCAGTCGGCCTGCTTCTGGATCAGCGGGTCGACGTTGAAGCCCTGCTTGATCACGGTGACGCCATCAGCGCCGCCGGTGGTCGGAATGCCAAGCGTGCTCATCCAGGAAAGGAAGGGATATTCGTTGCCGAAGAACCAGACGCCCAGCGTCTTGCCCTTGAAGTCTTCCGGCTTGGTGATGCCGGTTTCCTTGCGGCAGGTGAGCATCATGCCCGACTTCTTGAAGGGCTGGGCGATGTTGACGACGGGCGAGCCCTTCTCGCGCGTGGCCAGCGCGGACGGCATCCAGTCGACCACCACATCGGCGCCGCCGCCGGCCAGCACCTGCTGCGGGTTGATGTCGGGACCGCCCGGCATGATGGTGACGTCGAGGCCGGCGTCCTTGTAGAAGCCCTTGGCCGCGGCGACGTAGTAGCCGGCGAACTGCGCCTGGGTCACCCACTTGAGCTGCAGCTTGACCGCCTCGGCCCAGGCGGAGGTTCCGCTGACCAGAAGCGCCCCGGCGGCTGCGGCCGCCATCAGAAATTTCTTCATCCTGTCTCTCTCCTCTGTTCTTCTTTCTGTCTTGCCGCCTACCTGCGGTAGGACGGATGCCAAAAGGTCACCACGCGCTCGAGAGCCACAAGGAGACCGTAGAAGGTCGAGCCCGTCAGTGCTGCCACCGCGATCTCGGCCCAGACCATGTCCAGCCCCAGTCTGCCAACTTCCGTGGAAATGCGAAAGCCCATGCCGACGATGGGTGTGCCGAAAAACTCGGCGACGATGGCCCCAATCATGGCGAGAGTCGAGTTGATCTTCAGGGCGTTGAAAATGAAGGGCATGGCGGCCGGAAGGCGCAGCTTGACCAGCGTCTGCCACCAGGAGGCGCCGTAGCTCTGCATCAGGTCGCGTTCCAGGTGACCGGAGGCCTGCAGGCCTGCGACGGCATTCACCAGCATGGGGAAGAAGGTCATGACCACGACCATGGCGGCCTTGGAGGGCCAGTCGAAGCCGAACCACATGACCAGGATGGGCGCCACCCCGACGATCGGAAGTGCCGCCACCAGATTGCCCAGCGGCAGAAGCCCGCGGCGCAGGAAGGGGATGCGGTCGCAGAGAATGGCCACCAGGAAACCCGAGAGCGAGCCGATGATCCAGCCGGGGATGACGGCACGGATCACGGTCTGGACGAAATCGACCCAGAGGATGGGCAGCGACGTGATCAGCTTGGCCCAGATGTCGGAAGGCGCCGGCAGCAGCACGGCCGGAACGCTGAAACCCTTCACGATCAGCTGCCAGAGGACCAGCACGGAAATTCCGAAGAGCGCCGGATAGATGAGGTCTGTCGCCTGAAAGCGCTTCATGGCCGCGCGCCCATGCGCTTCAGCACGATACGTTCCGCCACGCCCACCAGCCAGACCAGGCCAGCGGCAAGGAACGACCCCATGAACAGTGCGGCCCAGATTTGCACCGTCTGGCCATAATAGGACCCCTGCAGAAGACGGGCACCGATCCCAGCCACGGCGCCGGTGGGCAGTTCGCCGACGATGGCGCCGGTGAGTGCGATGGCCACCGCGACCTTCAGCGACGTGAACAGGAAGGGCACCGAGGACGGGAACCGCAGCTTCCACAGGACGTCCGAAGCGCTGGCATTGTAGGTACGCATCAGGTCGAGCTGCATCGGATCGGGCGAGGTGAGGCCCTTCACCATTCCGATGGTGACGGGGAAGAAGCAGAGATACATCGAGATGAGCGACTTGGGCAGCAGCCCGGTGAAACCCAGCGAGCCCAGCACCACGATGACCATGGGCGCAATGGCGAGGATCGGAATGGTCTGCGAGGCGACGATCCAGGGCATGAGGCTCTTCGACAGGAAGGTCGAATGCACGATGGCAATGGCCAGCGCGATGCCGAAGAGCGAGCCCAGCACGAAGCCAAGCAACGTGGAGGAGAGCGTTACCCAGCCGTGATAGAGCAGCGACTTCACCGCCCAGGGCTTGACCATGAAGACGGCATTCCACAGTTCCATCATGATCTGATGCGGTGCCGGAATGACCGGACGCTGCTCGTTCCATGAGTAGTAGAGGATATCGGCTGCGCCACCGCCGGCTGCCGCGATCTTGGACTCGGTGACCACCCAGTTCATCGGGATGGCGGCGATGTACCAGACGACCAGGATGACGAGGCAGATGACCGCGACGGGGAAGGCCTGGCCTTCGCCCCGTGCCGGCAAGGATGGCACCGCGGCGGCTTCAGTCTTCATAGGAATGCCCGGCCTTGAGGCCCTCGCGTACCCGGTGAGCGACGGCAAGGAATTCCGGCGTCTCGCGCATGTCGAGCGTCCGTGTGCGCGGGAAGTTCGTCTCGATGATGTCGATGATGCGGCCGGGCCTCGGGCTCATCACCACGATCCTGGTGGACAGGAACACGGCTTCGGGAATGGAATGGGTAACGAAGACCACGGTCTTGCCGGTCCGATCCCACAGCTCGAGGAGCTGTTGGTTCAGCTTGTCGCGTACGATCTCGTCTAGCGCGCCGAAGGGTTCGTCCATCAGCAGCAGCTTGGGATCGAAGGCCAGCGCCCGGGCGATGGAGACGCGCTGCTGCATGCCGCCCGAGAGTTGCCAGGGAAACTTCTTCTCGAAACCCGCCAGGTTAACCAGTTCCAGATTGCGGCGAATGCGGCCGGCCGCATCGTCGAGCCCCATGATCTCAAGCGGCAGAGCGACATTGCGCTCCACCGTGCGCCACGGGTAGAGCGCCGGTGCCTGAAACACATAACCATAGGCCCGTTTGAGCCGCGCGTCTTGCGGGCTCATGCCATTGACGCTGATCCGTCCGTCCGTGGCCTGTTCCAGATCGGCGATGACGCGCAGCAGCGTGGTCTTGCCGCAACCGGACGGACCGATGAAGGAGACGAACTCACCTTCCGTCACCGTGAGATTGACCTTCGACAGGGCATAGACCGGGCCATCGGCAGTCTGGAAGGTCAGACTCACGTCTCTGGCCTCGATCACGGCTGCAGCCGTCATGCGCGCTCCCCCGATCTTCTTATTGTTTCGGGAAACGCTATCCGTACTTGACCAGCCGATCAAGAATTTAGAAAGTGACGGCATGTCACAGGCAAGACCGACGGCGCCGCGCAAGACCAGAATTCAGGCGCAGAATGAAGAGCTGATCCTTGCCGCCGCGCTGGATGTCTTCTCATCGCTTGGCTACCGCGGATCGACGGTTGATCAGATCGCCTCAAAATGCGGCCTGTCCAAACCCAATCTTCTCTATTACTTCCGCCGCAAGGAAGATATCTACTTTGCCGTTCTCGAGAAGATCCTCGCCGAGTGGGGCGACACGCTGAAGTCGCTCGATCCCGACGGAGACCCGATCGAGGAGATCGGGTCCTATATCAGGCAAAAGCTGCGCCTGTCGCGTGACAACCCGCGCGCCTCGCGGCTCTTCGCCAACGAGATCCTGCAGGGCGGCGAATCCATAGGCGACTTTCTCAAGGGTCCGGTCCGTTCGCTCCTGCACGAGAAGGCTGCCGTCATCTCACGGTGGATCCGGGAGGAGCGGATCAATCCGATAGATCCATATCACCTTATCATCGCGATCTGGGCCACCACCCAGCACTATGCCGACTTCGACGTTCAGCTGCGCGCCGTGCTGGACGAGCGCGAAAGATCGCTGGAGGCCGCCGAACGCACCCTCATCGCGCTGTTTTGCGACGGCTTGCGGCCGCGGCTTCCATGACCTCAGGAGCTTGCGGCCGCGGCTTCCATGACCTCAGGATCGCAGTGATCATGCCAACCATGAAGGATGTGGCGAAGGCGGCGGGCGTGAGCATCGCCACGGTTTCGGCAACGCTTTCGGGCGCATCCTACGTGAGCCCGGAGTTGCAGGCGCGCGTGAATGCAGCGATTGCGGCGCTCGGCTATGAACGCAATTCCATGGCCAGCGGTCTCAAGCGCGGACGTTCTTCGCTGATTGGACTCATCGTCTCGGACGTCACCAATCCCTTCTTCACCGAACTCGTCGATCATGTTCAGAAGCATGCCCAGCACGCCGGTTATTCTGTCCTGCTCGGCATCAGCGACCACTCGGTGACGCGCGAGCGCGAACTGCTTCGCCTGATGCGATCGCATCAGGCGGCGGGCACCATCATGTGTCCGGCAGGCAGTTCGGGCGATTACGCACCGCAGGGACTCAGTCTTGGACACATGAGACTGGTGGCGGTGGACAATGCTGCGGCCGAACTGCCTTTCGACACGGTGACGATGGACAAC
>JAPLOT010000271.1 GCA_026400595.1 Alphaproteobacteria bacterium
TCTCTTGACCAGAGGAGATCAGCTGTCGTGCTGGCCTGAATTTTGATTTGCTCCGTCTTTCGAACTCAAAGGGATCCAACATGAAGACGATTCTGGCTGCAGTTGACGGTTCCGCCCCATCCTATCGCGCGCTCGAGCAGGCAGCGGTGATCTCGAAGGCACTCGGAGCAGATCTGGTCGTGCTTCTGGTTCGGCAGTTCATCATTGGACGCCACGACGTGTTGGAGGTCTGGACCAACGAGCAGGTTTCCGAGATTATGAAGCGTGTAGGCAAAGTCGTCTCCGAGAGTGGAACACCCTCGCATCGGATCTTGGAAGAGCATTCGCGAGATGTCGCTTACGCAATAGTCGAGGCTGCCTTGGCAAATCACGTCGATCTGATTGTTATGGGAGCATCCGGCATGGGCAGCATCAAGGCGTTCATCCTGGGTTCGGTTTCGAACAGTGTATTGCGTCAGGCTGTGTGCCCGGTGATGATCGTTCACTAGCTGATGTGCCTCGCTCGATCGACAGTGCCAAGAGTGGGCGCGGGCAATGACCGGGCAGATGAGCAATTCCTCGCGCGACCGGGTGAACCGAACACTCCAGAAGTTTGCGGGAGCAGGCTGGATCGAGCTCGGTTATCAAACCGTAAGGATCACTCACGCCGTAGCACCGAAGAGCTTTTCCATAAGTGGCAGCTGACGGTTCTTGTCCCAGCATAGACGCCACATCCGTCGGTATCGGTGAGGCATCGAAGCTGCCATGTCGGCATGGCCCGTTCCGTCTGGCGCGATCGCGAACATGCCTGAACTTCGGATAGTGTTCATCGAGGCGTTGGAGCGGTGCACGCGTTCCGAAGCTCTTGCTTGCCGAAAGGATTCAAGTTTAACGATCCGCGCCAAGGCTGAAGTTTCGACTACGCAAACGATTCGATTTTCGGGGCTGCGCTACATGAAGTCTAAAGTTTGGGCGGATAACTTACGGAACGACACCGGGAAGCTTGCATGCGGGACACCGACAACCAGACACGAGCCTCTGCCGATGCCACCACGCGGAACAGCGGGTGGCGCGCAGGCGGAGTCGCGCGTCCCGCCGCGGCGATCAATCAGCCGCGCGATCGCGCCGAACTCGAGTACCAGAGCCTCTTCGACAACGCGGTCTGCGGAATCTATCTTGATTGTCTGGACGGTACGCCCATCCGCGCCAATCGCGCGCTTTGCACGTTCAACGGCTACAACAGCGAGGAGGAGCATCTCCTTGCAGTCAAGACGCATGGCGGCAGCTGGTATGTCGACCCGGAGCGCGCCCATCACTTTCACCACCTGCTGAACACGCAGGGCTTCGTCCGCGACCTCGTCTCCGAGGTCTATCGCCACCGCACGCGGGAACGGGCATGGATCACCGAGAATGCCTGGTATGTTCGCGATACCGACGGCAGGCCGCTGTACATCGAAGGAACCATACAGGACGCGACCGAGCGCGTCCTGGCCACGGCCGAGATCGAGCGGCAGGCCAATACCGATGCGTTGACGGGGGCCGCAAGCCGCTTCTGCCTCATGAATGCCCTGAGCGAGTCGGTGGCGCTGCACCGCGACGCGACGGCGCTGCTGACCGTTGATCTCGACCGTTTCAAGGCGGTGAACGATCTCTTCGGCCATGACGCCGGTGACATGGTGCTGCGCACTGCCGTCCAGCGGCTGCGCGCGGCGACGGCGGGCCACAAGACCACCATCGGCCGCCTGGGCGGCGACGAGTTTGCCGTGCTGCTCCATCAGCTCGATCACCCTGACAACGTCGCGGCCGTGGCCGGCGCGATCGTGCAGGCGATGTCGTACCCGGTGGCGATCGAGGGCCACGACATCGTGGTGGGCGCCAGCGTCGGTGTCGCCATATGCCCGCTGCATGCACGCGGCGTGAAGGACCTGCTGACCAGTGCCGACCTGGCGCTCTACGACGTCAAGAAGCGGGGCCGGAACGGCTTCTGCGTCTTCACGCCCAACATGCGGGCGCATCGCGAGCGGCGGAAGATGCTGGAGGCGGAACTCAACACCGCCATCCAGGACGACACGCTGGAACTTTACTACCAGCCGATCGTGAACACCTACACCCAGGCCGTGACAGGCTACGAGGCGCTGATGCGGTGGAACCATCCCACCCGAGGACTGCTTCCGCCGGGCGCCTTCATTCCGATGGCCGAAGAAGCCGGGTTGATGACGGCGCTCGGCAACTGGGCCATCCAGCGGGCCTGCCGGCAGGCGTCGTCCTTCCCCGATGACTGCCGGATCGCCGTCAATGTCTCGCCCAGCCAGTTTCGCTCGGCCAGCATCGTGGATGCCGTGCGCAGTTCGCTCGCGGACACCGGCCTGCCGCCCGCCCGCCTCGTTCTGGAGGTGACGGAAACCGCGATCCTGGGCGGCGAGACGATTGCCGAACGCGTGGTCCAGGAGCTGCTCGGTCTCGGCATCGGGCTCGCCCTCGACGACTTCGGAACAGGCTACAGTTCGCTCAGCTACCTGCAGCGCTTTCCGTTCTGCGAGGTGAAGATCGACCGGTCCTTCGTGGCCGGCATCGAGACCACCCCGGTAAACATCGCGATCATCCGCGGCGTCATCCGCATCGCGCGCGACATCGGCATCGACGTGGTTGCCGAAGGCATCGAGACCGAGGCGCAGGCGCAGGTCCTGCGCAACGAAGGCTGCGGCTATCTTCAGGGCTTTCTCTTCGCCAAGCCGCGGCGCTTCACCGACATCGTGTCGGACCTTGCGGTCCAGCGCCTGCGCGAGACCCGGCACGGGAGGCAGGAAGATCACTATCTGAAGGAACTCGCGTCCCGCAACGCGCTACGGGCCCGCTAGGCCGCCTCGGGAGCCGCGATCCTGCGCCTCGCGATCAGATCCGGCGCACCAGCTTGATGAAGATGAGCACGAGGATGGCGCCGGTGGCCGATGCCAGGATGGCGCCCACCCAGCCGCCGCCGAGGCTCAGGCCGAGTGTCGGAAACAGCCAGCTGGCCACCAGGGCACCGACAATGCCGACCACGATGTCGCCGATCAGCCCGAAGCCGCCGCCCTTGACCACGAAGCCCGCGAGCCAGCCCGCGACCGCGCCGATGATGAGCGCAACGATCAGTGCCTCAAGTCCCATGTCCCGTCCCTCCCAAGCTCAAGTTGTCGCTGAAGGTCCGAGGACGACCGGCGACTCACCCGCACGCAACCATCATGCGAGCGATGCGGTGCGAGTCAACCACCGGCCAGCCACGACGGTTGTCCTGCTGAATCTGCCAAGGTGGGTTTCGGACGAGAGGCATATCGGCCTTGCGACCGCTGCCGCAGTCAGTTCTGCGCCGGGGCCTGCACCTGCTGGCCGCCATCGACGCCGAGCTTGGTCACATAGGCCTCGAAGTTCAGTCCCTTGACCGTGCCGGTCAGGGATACAGGGAACCACAGCGTCTGGCCGGAAACCAGGGTGCCGATCGGCGCGAAGGACACGCCATAGACCTCGTCGGGCTCGCCCTTCTCGGCGGACCGCCCGGCGATGGCGTGCCAGCGCACCTGGCAATTCTTGACCGGCCCGCGATAGGCCGCGTCGCTCTTCAGCTCTTTGCCATTGCCCTCGCTGAAGGACAACTCGAAGACATCGCGGCCATCGAACACCTTCTGGGCCGAGTTGCACGGGTTGTCGCCGGCCGTGCCTGTCCTGAGGATGGCCGTGATCGGGTCCGACACGTCCGCCGTCAGTGCATTTTCAACGCGGGCCTGAACCTCGGGCTTCTTGTGGGCCGGCGGGTCCATCGAGACCGTTCCGCCATCGCCCCACTGGATCGTGGTGCGCTTCTTGCGGTCGTCGCGTTCCCGCGAAAGCTTGAAGAGCGCTGGCTGGATGGCGCCGCCATCGAGCCGTCCCTCGCCTTCCGCGCGTGCGCTGTATTCGGAGAAGACCGCGCTGATGCCCTTGCTCTTGATCGTCGCCTGGGCGCGCACGGCATCGCCGGAGAAACTGGCGCCGAACCGGATGACCATCATGGTCATCGGCCCGACATCCACATTGTAGGATGCCGAAACATCGCTGATGGTATCCGCGGCGGCAGCCGGTGCGGCCAGCGCGAGAAGGCAACTCAGTAACGCCGCCGCCCGCAATGGCCTGGAGGTCTTGGACTGGAACATGCTCATACGCATTCCTTAACCCTCAACATGCGGCAATAGTTTGTTGCACGCAGGAGTTGCGGGCTTTTCGGCCCCATCAGTCGGAGCGCCCTCCCGCGCCCGGCCCTGCGGACGCCATCGGCCTAGCGCCCCACCCGCGCGATGCCTGACCGGCCGTCATCCCGCATCCAGTACACCTTGGTGTTCGAGATGCGGTTCAGCTTGAAGCAGAAGGTGCGGCCGTCGTACCACTCCTGCCACTTCTGGCAGAGCCTGTTGTTCGCCACCCACCAGCGGCCACTGTCCTTTGGTTTCAGATACTTGCCAAGCCCGACCGCCTCTCCGGTCCCGTCAACCCGGCCATTGGCCCGGTAGTAGAGCGGAAGCTCGCCGCCCATCGGTGTCGCCAGATAGATGCGCTTGCCCGTCACCATCGACCGGATGCCGGCATTGTCGAGCGGCACCCCTTCCGCCGTGGCCGGCGGCGCCGCACCGGTCGCGGCCAAAAGGGCGCACAGTGCCGCAGCCGTAAACCACATTGTCTGCCGCTTCGTATTCACTCCGATTGCCGGCATTCGCTCCTCCATCACCACAATTCAGGGCCATTACGCAGGTGAGCATCAATCGGTTCGGTTCGCTGCAATTCGCTGGCATGGTGGCGAACTTCCTGCTCTTCGAAGTCGCCTGGTTCGCCGCCGTGAGCGGCGGCGCGGGCGGCTGGCCATGGCTGGGGTCCGTACCCGCCCTGGTGGTGGTAGCCCTGCATCTGGCATTCAATGCCGGGCGCCTTGCCCAAGAGGCAATCCTGATTGCCGGCATCACCCTGCTCGGCATACTCGTGGAGGGCGGGTTTCTGGCCAGCGGCATCATCACCTATGCCGGCACCGACGCAGGCCAGTGGGCGCCGCCGATCTGGATCATTGCGCTCTGGTTCGGCTTCGGCACCCTGCCGCATGCGAGCCTTGGCTGGCTCTCGGGCCGGTGGGTGCTCCAGGCCCTGCTCGGCGCCATCTGCGGCCCGCTCAGCTACGTGGCCGGCGAAGCGCTGGGCGCGGCGCAGATCGCCGAGCCGCGACTATGGTCCATCGGCGTCATCGGAATGGGCTGGGCTGTCGCGCTTCCTCTGATGTTCGTCATGGCCGACGCGCTTGCACGCTGGCCGCGGCTTGCCAGCCAGGCCTTGCAGGACTAAGCACGCGCTCGGGGGGCGAGGCGTTGGCGTGAAGCTGGTCAGCTACAACATTCAATACGGCTTCGGCAGCGACGGCCGCTATGACCTCGAACGCATCGCGCGCATCGTCGATGGCGCCGAAGTCATTGCGCTGCAGGAGGTCGAGCGTTTCTGGAAGCGGTCGGGGCTTGACGACCAGCCGGCGATCCTGGCGGGGCTTCTGCCGCGCTATCACCATGTCTATGGTCCGGCCTTCGACATGGATGCGAGCGCGGTCGTGGCGGGGCGCGTGATCAACCGGCGGCGGCAGTTCGGCACCATGCTGCTGTCGCTGCGTCCGATCAGCTGGTCCAGGCTCCATGTCCTGCCGATGCGCCGCATGATCGACCCGCTCAACACGCGCAACGCGGCCCTGGAATGCCTGATCGAATCGGACTGCGGGCCTATCCGCTTCCTGTCGCTTCATCTCGCCCATGTCGGAGTCGCCGAACGGCTGGAACAGATCGACTACCTGCTCCAGCAGCATGACCGCGCCGAAACGGATGGCGGCCCATGGAGCGGAAGGGACGACGAGCCCGAGCGGAACTGGACCAACGATGAGCCCGAACCCGCGTCTCCGGCCGCCGCAATATGGCTCGGAGACTTCAATTGCGAAGCGGGCAGTGCCGAGTATCTGAGGATCGTCGGCCAGGCTCCCTATCATCCGGGCGCGCGTTACGCCGGAGGCTTCAGCGATGCCATGACGCGCGATCCTGCCGCACCAGGCGAAGTCTACACGCATGTGAAGATGATTTCCGGGGTCCTGCGCCGGCGCCAGCTGGATCACTGCTTTGTCAGCTCCGCGCTCAAGCCGCGCGTCCGGTCGGTGCACGCCGCGCATGGTGAAGTCGCTTCAGACCACCACCCGCTGTGGATCGACATCGACCTCGAGTCCGCGGCATGAGTCTCACTGTCTTTCTCGCGGTGATCGTGGCTGCGGCCATGCATGCCTCGTGGAATGCGCTGGTCAAGGTCCGCACCGACCGCTTCGCATCGATCTCGATCACTGCGCTTGGCATGGCGCTCGTCGCCGTTCCGGTCTTGCCCTTCGTGGATGTCCCCCATGCTGCAGTCTGGCCGTGGATCATCGCTTCGGTCATCATCCATGTGGGCTACAGGCTCTTCCTGATCATGGCCTATAATGCCGGCGACCTGGCGCAGACCTATCCGCTGGCACGCGGTGCCGCGCCCCTGATGACGGCGGTGGGCGCCATCTTCCTCGTTCACGAGGTTCCCGGCCCCATCGCTATCCTGGGGATACTGCTTCTGTCCGGCGGCACGCTGCTGATGTCGCTGCGCGGCGGGTTGCTGGGCCAGCTGAATGGCCGGGCCGTGGGCTATGCGCTTGCCACCTCGGTGTTTATCTCCGGCTACACGCTGGTCGATGGCAATGGCGCGCGCCTCGCCAGCACGGCCTCCAGCTATGCGGCATGGCTTTTCTTCTGCGATGGCCTCTGTTCAATGGTGATCGGCTTCTACTATCGTGGAAAGGGGCTCCTCACCGTGATCGCGCGCGAGTGGAAGACCGGCCTCATGGCCGGCGCGCTGAGTGCCGGATCCTACTGGATCGCCATGTGGGCCATGACGCGTGCCCCGATCGCATCCGTTGCGGCCCTGCGCGAGACCTCGATCGTCTTCGCGATGATCATCTCCGTCTTCGTGATCGGCGAGCGAATGACCGCCTGGCGCGTGACGGCCGCGGCCTGCATCGTGGCGGGGGCCATCGCCCTGCGGATGGCTTAGCCCTTGCGAGGCAGCAGGGCCCGGAGTAGCTCACAGCCTCAGCCGCAAAGGATGCCTGCCGTGACCCGCCCCAACATTCTCATTCTGATGGTCGACCAGCTGAACGGTACGCTCTTCCCCGATGGTCCGGCGCCGTGGCTGCATGCGCCCCATCTCCGCAGGCTGGCGGAGCGATCGGTCAGGTTCAGCAATGCCTATACGGGTTCGCCGCTCTGCGCGCCGGGCCGCGCCAGCTTCATGTCGGGGCAATTGCCGTACAGGACCCGCGTCTATGACAATGCGGCGGAGTTCGCCTCCGACACGCCTACCTTTGCGCATCACCTGCGCCGTGCGGGGTACCGCACGACGCTTTCAGGCAAGATGCATTTCGTCGGACCTGATCAGCTGCACGGCTTCGAGGAACGCCTGACCACCGACATCTATCCGGCGGATTTCGGCTGGACGCCCGATTACCGCAAGCCGGGCGAACGCATCGACTGGTGGTACCACAACCTCGGATCCGTGACGGGCGCCGGTGTCGCCGAGATCACCAATCAGCTCGAGTACGATGACGATGTCGCGCATCAGGCCGTTGCAAAGATCTTTGATCTCTCGCGGGGCGCCGACGCGCGGCCCTGGTGCCTGACGGTGAGTTTTACCCATCCGCACGATCCCTATGTCGCCCGCCGCAGGTACTGGGATCTCTATAATGACTGCGAACACCTGCTGCCGCCCGGGCGCAGCATCCCCTACGACCAGCAGGATCCGCATTCGCGGCGCCTGATGGACGCCTGCGACTGGCGGGCCTTCGACATGACCGATGCGCAGATCCGCCGCGCGCGCCAGGGCTACTTCGCCAACATCTCCTACATCGATGACAAGATCGGCGAGATCCTCGCGGCCCTGACGGCTTCCCGGCAGGACGCCATCGTGCTTTTCCTCTCGGACCACGGCGACATGCTGGGCGAGCGCGGGCTCTGGTTCAAGATGAACTTCTTCGAGGGTTCGGCACGCGTACCCCTGATGGTGGCGGCGCCCGGACTGACGCCGGGCCGCATCGATACGCCGGTCTCCACCATCGACGTGACCCCGACCCTTTGCGATCTCGCCGGCATCTCGATGATCGACGTGCTGGCCTGGACCGACGGGGAAAGCCTCGTCCCTCTGGCGCAAGGCATGGCGCGGCAGTCGCCGGTCGCCATGGAATATGCTGCGGAAGGCTCCTGGGCGCCGCTCGTTGCCCTGCGCAAGGGCAGCTGGAAATACATTCGATGCGCGCTCGATCCGGAACTGCT
Organism: Alphaproteobacteria bacterium; assembly: GCA_026400595.1. Taxonomy (GTDB): domain Bacteria; phylum Pseudomonadota; class Alphaproteobacteria; order Rhizobiales; family Aestuariivirgaceae; genus Aestuariivirga. The sequence continues at coordinate 8,352 of JAPLOT010000271.1, forward strand.
CTTCGACCTTGAGGCCGATCCGGCGGAGCGCGTCAACCGTGCCGGCGATCCCGCGGCCCGCGCCATGCTGGATGAGATGAGAGGCATTGCCGACACGCGCTGGGATCTCGCCGCCTATGATGCCGATGTCCGCGCCAGCCAGGCACGGCGCTGGGTGGTCTACGAGGCGCTGCGCAACGGAAGCTACTTTCCGTGGGATTACCAGCCGCTGCAGAAGGCCAGCGAACGCTACATGCGCAATCACATGGACCTGAACATCCTCGAGGAAAGCAAGCGCTTCCCGCGCGGCGAATGAAGTCAGAAGCGCGGCTTGCGCTTGTCCCGGAAGGCAGCGACGCCTTCCTTCAGATCGGCGCTGGCAGCCGCCATGGTTCCGGCAATGGCTTCCAGAACCCGCTCGGACTCCTCGCCTTCCGCCGCGTTGATCAGCATCTTCGTGGCCTGCGTTGCCGAAGGGCTGCGCGCCGCGATGCGCGTTGCCATGTCGCGCGCGGCCTCCAGGGACTTGCCCTGCGCCGCAATCGCGTCGACGAGCCCGAGGTTCAAGGCCTCCCCGGCCATGAAAACCTCGCCCAGCACCGCCATGCGGCGAACGAGCTGCGATCCGAAGCGGCGCACGGTGCGCTGCGTACCCGACCAGCCCGGGATGATGCCGAGGCCGGTTTCGGGC
>JAPLOT010000029.1 GCA_026400595.1 Alphaproteobacteria bacterium
AAGACGATCAGCTCGCTCGGGCCGGCCGGCGTGCCGGTGTCGAGAACATGCGACAGAAGCCGCTTGGCGGCGCCCACCCAGGGGCTGCCGGGGCCGACCACCTTGGCGCATTTCGGCACGGTCTCGGTGCCGTAGGCAACCGCAGCGATGCCCTGCGCGCCGCCGGCCTTGTAGACCTTGCTGACGCCCGACATGCGGGCGGCCACCAGCGTGGCATCGTCGATCTGCCCATCGGGGCCGGGCGGGGTGATGATCGCGATCTCCGTCACGCCCGCGACATTTGCCGGGATGGTCGTCATCATCACGGCCGAGGGAAAGGCCCCCTTGCCGCGCGGCACGTAGCAGGCAACCGACGGGATGGGCGACATGCGATCGCCGGCAAAGACGCCGGGGCGGATCTCGTGCATCCACATTTCCTCCGGCTTCTGGTCTTCATGGAAACGGCGAATTGAAACGGCGGCAAACTCCAGCGCCTCCTTCACCCTGGGATCGAGCGTCTTCTCGGCCCGGGCGAAATCGGTCTCGGTGGCGGCAATGGCATCGGCCTCAACCGGTGCCTTGTCGAACTGGCGCGCAAAGCGGGCGAGCGCCGCGTCGCCTTCGATCCGAACGGCCTCGATGATCGGCTTCACCTTCTCCTCGAAACTGGAAAGGTCCGACTCGGTGCGCTGCAGCAGGCGGTTGCGCTCGGCGCTCGAGAGCTTCGAAAGGTCGTGGATGCTGATTTTCGTGGTCATGGGATCTTCCATCAAATCGAGGCGAGCGTGCCGCCGTCGACAGGCAGGCAGGTACCGGTAATGTAGCGCGCGGCATCGGAACACAGGAATATGCTGGCACCGACCAGATCGTCCAGCTCGCCGAAGCGCTGCAGCGGAATGTTTGCAAGCATCGCCCTTTGCCAGGCGTCATTGCGGTAGAAGACTTCGGTGAGATCGGTGCGGAAGTAGCCCGGCTCGAGCGCATTGACGCGAATGCCGCGCGGCGCCCACTCCACCGCCAGGGCGCGGGTCATGCCCAGGAGGCCGGTCTTGGACGAGCCATAGGGCACGGCCGTCGGAATGCCGCGCTCGGACGTCAGCGAGCAGAGGTTGAGGATCGCCCCGCCGGACATGAGCCTGGCGCAGGCCTGGGCCATGAAGAAGGCCCCCTTCAGGTTGGTGTCGAGGATTCGGTCCCACTGCGCCTCTTCGACATCGATCGAGGGGCAGACTTGCTCAAATCCGGCATTGTTGACGAGAATGTCCAGGCCGCCCAGCGCATCTGCTGCCTCGGCCGCTGCACGGCGGCAATCGGGCACATGCGAGACATCCATGGTGATGGCGACTGCCTTGCGGCCCAGTCCCGCGACGTCATCGGCGACGGATCGAAGAGCCTCGCCGGACCGCGCGGCCAGGGCCAGGTCGGCACCCGCTCCCGCCAGCCCAAGGGCAATGGCACGGCCAATGCCGCGGCTGGCACCCGTGACCAAGGCACGCCGTCCGGCAAGCGAGAAGATTTCCAGGGGCATGACGGGCGGATTCACCCGAGCCGGGGGGCAGTGTCAAGCGCCGGTCTCAGGAGGCCACCTGCATGGCGACCGGATAGAGCTCCATGGCGCCGCGATAAATCATCTCGAGCGCCACATAGAGGATGATGGCGAGGCCGACATAGGCGATCCAGTGATGCTTCTGCAGCAGCTTGGCGATGAAGGAAGCCGCGAACCCCATGAGGGCAATGGAAAGCGCAAGGCCGAAGACAAGAACGATGGGATGCTCGCGCGCGGCGCCGGCAACGGCAAGAACATTGTCCAAGGACATCGAGACGTCGGCCACGATGATCTGCCAGGCTGCCTGGCGGAAGGTCTTGCGCGGTGCTCCGGCCGCCACCGCGCCATCCGCATTGAGATCGACGCCGGTGACCGCTTCGGCAC